>JBBQMQ010000078.1:0-11772 GCA_038329115.1 Bacteroidales bacterium | reverse complement strand
CATTTTGATAGCAATTCAATCTCTTTTTAATGTACTTTTGTGTAATATTTCTTACAATTATTATACCTAAAGTGAATTTTTAAATTCTCAAAATCGATATTAGAGTTTAATTGTCTGATTATCTGATAAAATATTTTTTGTAAAGTTACATTGTAAACTTTAGTGATATGAACCTAATTGTGTCAAAATCGGTTAGTTTCATGTCATAATATAAAAACAATCACTACGTATGAATTCAATATTCTTCACTCTTTTGTTAGGAACCTCTCTTTTTGCACAATCAAAACCTGCAGAATTACCAAAAGATTCAGTTAAAATCAATGAAATTCAGGAAGTAACGGTTTTGGGTGAATTTACCAGATCACTTTCATTCCCCATGATTATTGTGAATCAGACAGATTTGCAATCATCATCTTTTTTTACACCTGCAGATCAATTACAACGGGAAACGGGGATCTCTATTGCACGCGATGGAATTTGGTCAACGTCAATCAATATCCGCGGTTTTTCAGAACAACGAATATTGGAAATGGTTGATGGTGATAGAATTCAAACTGCAACAGAACATTCAGGACCCATGTCGACTGTTGATATAAATAATATCGAAAAAATTGAAGTCATAAAAGGTGCAAGCTCCGTTTTATATGGAACGGGTGCTATGGGAGGTGTGGTAAACTTTGTTACTAAAACTCCGGCGTACAGCGAATTTTTTCAAACGAAAGGAAATATTGGCACTGAATTTAATACCGTCAATAATTTGTGGTCTAATTTTGCAAACCTTCAATTTACAACAAATCAATGGTATATTGGACTGAATGGTAGCTTTCGCTCTGCACAGAATACAATAACACCAGGTGGAATCTTGCCAAATAGTCAGTTCCACGATGCTTCTTGGGGCGTGAAAGCGGGAATTATGTATACACCAAATCAAGAATTCAAAGCAAATTACCAACATTTCGAAGGTTGGGATATCGGAATTCCCGGAGGTAGAACTTTTCCGGCAACTGCCACTGCCCGATATACTGGAATTGCGCGAAATCAATTGGCTGGTGAATATATTATTACAGATATCAATGAAAATTTGCAGAAAATCAGAATTAAAGCATATACTCATAATATCAGTCGCGACGTGGAACTGAAGCCTGCTGACCCTACATTGACTTTACTTCCGAGCAGTTTAAATAAAACTTCAGGTGCAAAAATTATCACTGACTGGGATTTTGAAAACAAACAACATCTTATTTTAGGAGCAGAAGGTTGGTTGCGTGAATCTCAAACATTAAAACTTACAAAAACATCGACTGACAGTTTACTTTATATTGCTACTGCCGAGTTACCAACTCCTAATGCTAAAATGTACGATGCAGGTGTTTTTGCTCTCTATACTTACAAAATAGTACCGGGAAAATTAACGTTAAATGCAGGATTACGGCTTGATTATTTACAAACAGCAAACGATACTGTTTTTAGTCCGCTATATAAGTATACAAATAGAAATCCGGATTCTCAGATGTATCAGTCGACAGGTAGTGTGACAGACAAAATATATTTTATTCCAACTACTGCAAGGAGAATAACTTTTATTGCTTCCACGCATGAGGATTTTAATTATGCTGCTCATGTCGATCTTTCTTACATAGTGTCTGAAAAACAAAATCTTTCTCTCTCACTTGCAAATTCATATCGTGTTGCCTCCATTGAGGAACGGTTTAAATTAATTGAACTTGCAGGTCCGAAGCATGTTGGAAACCCGGATTTAAAGCCAGAGAAAGGAACATTTTCGAATTTGAGTTATATTTTTCTGTCGGATAACTGGAGAATAAAAACAGATATTTTTGCCAATTATTTGATGGATTTAATCACAGAAAAACAAGGAACTTATACTTATATTGATGCAACCGGAAAAACAGTTTCCGAATCAGCATTCTTGAATGTAAATGTCAGTAAAGCGTTATTTTTAGGTGCTGAATTGGAAGGAATGTGGCAGATTAACAAACAGTTTTCGTTGTTTGCCAATGCGTCCTATACACGTGCTACCGATGTTGATGTCAATACTTTTTTGCCGCAAATTCCACCTCTTCATGGTTTTACTTCCATTAATTACGATAATAAAAAAATCGGAGCTTCATTTTCGGCATTGTGGGCAACCAAACAAACTGAAATCGCCACGGGTGAAATTGCAACCGATGGTCATATCATTTTTAATATTGATGCATATTACAAAAGTATAAAACTGAATAGAAGCCAGTTACAATTGTTTGCAGGAGTTGAAAATTTATTAAATACAGCTTACGTAGATCATTTATCGTCAACACGTGGAGTGTTAAAGTTAGAACCGGGACGAAACATATATCTGAAAGTGAAATGGGGCTGGTAGAAAGAATTTACAATTTAATCATTTACAATTTCTGAGTTTAGATAAATTCTTATCTTTGCATATTTGAAATAACAACTAAAGAATCAATTATGTCACAATCTTTTGATTTGGATAAACTCAATGACCTGTGCAAAAATACAATGATGGAACATTTGGGAATTGAGTTCACTGAAGTTTCAGAAGGACGGATTGTTGCCAAAATGCCAGTTGACAACCGAACCATTCAACCCACGAAACGTTTACACGGAGGAGCCACTATGGCATTGGCCGAATCGGTTGGAAGTGCCGGTTCGCTGACATTGGTTAATCCGGCTGAATTTATGGTGCTGGGAGTTGAAATCAATGGAAGTCATGTTGCCACGACTAAAGAAAATGAAGTTTTCGGAATCGGAACTATTGTTCATCAAGGCAAAACTTCGCATGTTTGGAATATACGTATTGAGGATAAAACAGGGAAGTTGATTTCTATCTGTCGTATTACGAATCGCATCGTACCGGTTAAGCCTGAAAAATAAAAGTATGACGTTTGAACCATCTTCATATCAATCACTCTGCCAATTGCAAACGGTTTGTCTGAAACAAAATATTCCGTTTGTTTCGTACCGTCTACCGCTTGAAACGGAAATTATTTCGTTGGTTCAACATAGCTCTTTGCCCAAAAAGTTAGATTCTTCCCTTCAAAATATTGATAAAAGAACAGGCTTTGTAGTGGCTCCTTTTTCTGAAACCGAAAAACATGGCACATTTTTTCTAGAGCCGGATTGTGTTTATTTCTCGAATGAAATTGAAGATATATATTTAAAGAAACTTTCCGAAAACACTCTATTCTTATCTTTGGAAAAACGAAGTGATGCCGAAATAGAAACCACTCATCCTGCTGAATTTATTGGAAATGTAAACTCGGCAGTAAAAGCCATGTTTAATGATAAATATCATAAAGTTGTACTGTCAAAAATTCGTTTGGAAAAGCTCGAAAAAAAATTTTCTGCTCCTGATTTCTTTCTTAAATTATGTTCCAAATATCCACACGCATTCGTTTACATGATGCAATTGCCGGGGGTAGGATGCTGGATGGGGGCAACGCCCGAACCGTTGTTGGTGATTGAAGATGAAAAAGTGAAAACGGTTTCATTGGCAGGAACTCAGATTTCAACCGGAGCGAACATTGAATCTTATAGTTGGAATGCAAAAGAGATTGAAGAACAGGGAATTGTGACCGAATTTGTAGAAAATTTACTTCATTCACTCGAGATAAAAAATATCTCTAAAATCGGACCAGTAAATTATCAGGCAGCCAATCTGATTCATTTGAAAACTGCTTTTGAATTTCCACTGTCGGAATTGAAAAATCGTTTCAGTGAATTTCTAAGGGCCTTACATCCAACCCCTTCGGTAGGTGGATTGCCAAAAACTGCCGCTCGGAATTTTATTTTGGAGAATGAAAAACACGATCGCGCTTATTATACCGGCTTTCTCGGACCAATTAATATCGAAGAAAAAAGTGCAATTTTTGTAAACTTACGCTGTTTGCAGTTGTTCGATAAGCAGTTTGTGCTTTATAGTGGCGCTGGGATTACCTCATCTTCCATAGCTCAAAAAGAATGGGAAGAAACAGATAATAAGATGATGACAATGATGAATGTAATGATTGCCTCTGGCATCTAAGTCTTAAAATCATATAAAATAGTCAATGTATTGACAAAATAACATGTAAAATCGTCAGTGCATTGACAATTTTCGTATATTTGCAATTAAAATATAAGTCAGTTATGACATACGTTGAACGTAAAATAAAGCAAAAACTGTTACAACGCCTACTACCAAACAAGGTTATTCTTTTGTTTGGAGCAAGAAGAGTTGGGAAAACAGTATTAATTCGCGAAATTCTTAAACACTTTGAAGGCACTCATCTTTTGTTGAATGGGGAAGATTCAAATTCGGCATTGTTGCTTCAAGAACAAAGCATTTCTAATTATAAGCAATTGTTGAATGGCGTAGATTTGTTGCTGATTGACGAGGCACAAAACATCCACAATGTTGGTCAAAAACTCAAACTTATAGTCGACGAAATTGAGGGCATAAAGATAATTGCAAGTGGTTCATCATCATTTGATTTATTGAATAAGACAGGTGAACCTTTAGTTGGTAGAAGCACTTCATTTTTACTTTTCCCTTTTAGTCAATCGGAATTATCGACCCAAGAAAATAGTCTACAAACCCGTGAGAATCTAGAATCTCGATTAGTCTACGGATCCTATCCAGAGATAACTCAAATAGCTGGTGTTGAAATAAAAAAAGATTATTTGTTGGATATCGTAAATGCGTATTTATTAAAAGATTTACTTTCAATAGACGGTTTGAATAATTCTGCAAAAATGAAAGAATTGTTACGTTTGATTGCTCATCAAATGGGGAATGAAGTTTCGTACGATGAGCTCGGAAAGCAATTGGGAATCAGTAAAAACACAGTTGAAAAATATTTAGATTTGTTATCGAAAGTATTTGTTATTTTCCGACTCGGTGCTTATTCAAACAATTTAAGAAATGAAGTAACTAAGGCTGGAAAATGGTATTTCTACGACAATGGAATTCGCAATGCGATAATTGGTAATTTTCAACCTTTAGCAATTCGACAAGATGTAGGAGCTTTGTGGGAAAATTACTTAATTAGCGAACGTGTCAAACAAAATAATTACCTACGTTTAAACAAAGAATTTTATTTTTGGCGAATGTATGGAGGAAAAGAAATTGATTTAATAGAATCTTCAAATGATGGAATAAAAGCATACGAGTTTAAATGGGGAAATAAAATTCCAAAAATTCCAATTTCATTTTCCAATAAATATCCAAATGCCGGGTATAAAGTGGTAAATCAAAATAATTATCTGGAATTTATTTTGTCGGTTGAATAAATATAGAAGAAACAGATAATAAGATGATGACAATGATGAATGTAATGATTGCCTCTAACCCCTAAAGGGGAATAAAAATGCGAAATTTGTCAATTAATTGACAAAATTACATAGAAAATCGTCAGTGTATTGACGAAATTGTTATGTTTTGAGAAAATGGTAAATTGTAAATGAATAAATAGTACATATAATTATGAACCATTTCCGCCAAGGAATTAAAAATATCCCCGAAATTTGCGCTCGTCACGGTGTTCGCAAAGTGATAATTGCACCGGGATCGCGCAATGCTCCGCTGATTTTTGCATTTACTGCTCAGCCGGAATTGGAATGCCTGAGCATTACCGACGAGCGTTCTGCCGCATATTTTGCATTGGGAATTGCGTTACAAAGTGGCGAAGCAGTAGCTTTGGTTTGCACGTCGGGAACAGCGGTTTTGAATTTTGCTCCGGCCGTTTCGGAAGCATATTATCAAAATTTGCCATTGCTGGTGTTCACTGCCGACCGTCCTGCCGAAATGATTGATCAGGCTGATGGACAAACACTTCGTCAAAAAGATATTTATAGTAATTATATAAAAGCAAGTTTCGATTTGCCTGTTGAAACAGTTCAGGACGCTGACTTACAATTTTCAGATCGTCAGATTTCGCAGGCAATAGATACTGCAATTTCGTATCCGCAAGGTCCTGTACAGATTAATGTACCGCTTAGAGAGCCAATTTATACAGCTTTGCCTGAAAAACACAGTTTTCCAAAGGTTTTTAAAACACTTGAAAGCGTGATTTCTCCAACAAAGGAGAATCTGGAAAAGATGCAAAGTCAATGGACGACTTTTTCAAAAAAAATGGTGGTTTTTGGTGTCTTTCAAAAAAACGATGAACTAAATTTGTTTGCAAATAAGCTTGCAAATGAACCGGATGTGGTAGTAATTGCCGAAAATCTTTCGAATATCAGCGGGGAGAAAATCATCACCCGTCCGGAATCGCTGTTTTCGAGAATTAACGCCCGGGAGGACGGAATTCCGATTACGTCCAGAGAAGAAGGAATACCGATTCCATCTAAAGTAGAGAACGGAATTCCGATTCCGTCCAAAGAAGAAGACGGAAATGGAATTCCGTCATCCCATTTCAAACCGGATTTATTGATAACCATCGGACATTCAGTAATTTGTAAGCAATTGAAATTATTTTTACGCGAATATCAAGCTGCTGCTCACTGGCAAATGGAATCGTCATTGCCTTATGTAGACACTTATCAATGTTTGGATTTGATAATTCCGGGCTCTGCGACTGAAATTTTATCGAAAATGCCATTTGGAAAAATCGACAGTTCTTATTCAGAACTTTTCCAAACTCAAAATGACCTGATTACGAAACGTCATGATGCTTTTATTGTAAATGCACCGATTTCGGATATGAGTGCGGTAACGAAATTGCTGGAAATCGCACCGAAAGGTATAAATCTGCATTTGGCGAACAGCACTTCAGTACGCTGGACTCAACTTTTCGAGACCAGACCCGATTTGACGTATTTTTGTAACCGTGGCACTTCAGGAATTGATGGAAGCCTTTCTACTGCTGCTGGTCACGCATTTGCTTCAACACAACCGACAATTTTTTTGACGGGCGACGTATCATTTATCTATGATTCGAATGGTCTCTGGAATGATTATATCACTGATAATTTTAAGATTATTGTACTGAATAACAACGGTGGAAATATCTTCCGTTTTATCGGCGACAAGCAATTGATGGAAAAAAGTCTGCACTTTTTCACCACACCGCATCATGTGAAAATTAAATTGCTGGTGGAGGCTTATGGGTTGAATTATGTGGCTTGCGACAAAACCGAAGAATTGGAAGCAAGCATGAAGCAGTTGATTAATGCTAAAAAAGCTACTGTATTGGAGATTTTTACTGATGCTGATTTGAATACAGAGAATTATAAGGGGTATTTTAAAAATATAAGAACCCCTAACCCCTAAAGGGGAACTATGCATGTATTACTTTTGAACTTTTGAAAGAAATAACTATAACTAACTTCTCTATTCCCCTTTAGGGGTTAGGGGTCATATTAATCATTATGAGAAACTGGACAACCATTAAAGAATTTGAAGAGATTAAGTTTGAATATTTCGAAGGAATAGCAAAAATTACCATTAACCGTCCGCGTTACCGCAATGCATTTACGCCTGATACTATCAAGGAAATCATAGAATCAATGACTTTTTGTCGTGATAGTGAGGATATTGCCACGGTTATTTTGACGGGTGAAGGTGACATGGCATTTTGCAGTGGTGGTGATATTAACGTAAAACAAATTGGCGGATACATTGGAAAAGATGGAATTCCACGTTTGAATGTGCTGGATTTGCAAAAAATGATTCGGAGTCTGCCAAAGCCGGTTGTGGCTATGGTGAACGGTTTTGCCATTGGTGGTGGACATGTGTTGCAGGTGGTTTGTGACTTGTCAATTGCTTCCGAAAATGCTATTTTCGGACAAACCGGACCTAAAGTAGGAAGTTTTGATGCCGGTTTTGGTTCGTCGTATCTGGCACGCATTGTTGGTCAGAAAAAAGCACGAGAAATATGGTTCTTGTGTAGGCAGTATTCGGCTGCCGAAGCATTGGAAATGGGCTTGGTAAATACCGTTGTACCTTTCGATCAATTGGAAGACGAAACAGTAAAATGGTGTCAGGAAATGATGCAACACAGTCCGTTGGCATTGCGCATGATCAAAGCCGGACTCAATGCAGAACTTGACGGACAGGCTGGTATTCAGGAACTGGCTGGCAATGCAACCATGCTTTATTATATGACCGAAGAAGCACACGAAGGGAAAAATGCTTTTCTGGAAAAACGCAAACCTGATTTCAAGAAATTTCCGAAAATGCCATAAATCAATTTGCTAATTCGTTAATATGCTAATTTGCTAATGCACCAAAGAATTAGTTTGTCTAAAATCTTGGTTCTTGGCTCTTTATTCTAAATCATGATTAAAAACTGGATTTCTGCTTTTCGCTTACGCACGTTGCCATTGGCATTGTCAAATACCATTATCGGTTCAAGTCTGGCGGCGGCTGACGAAAAATTTCGTTGGTCAGTGTTTGCATTGGCGGCTCTGACAACCATTTTGTTGCAAATTATGTCGAATATGGCAAACGATTACGGCGATTTTGTGAATGGAAAAGATACTGCCGAGCGAATTGGTCCGAAGCGAATGGTGCAGTCGGGTGAAATTACGCCCAAAACCATGTTACGTGGAATAATTGTTATCGGGATTTTGATTGCTGTATCCGGTTTATCGCTGATTCTGATTGGAACTCAAGGAATGGATATAACCAACTTACTGATTTTTGGTGTGTTGGGAATAGGAGCAATTGCTGCGGCTATTAAATATACAGTTGGCAAAAATCCATACGGTTATCGTGGACTCGGTGATATTTTCGTATTTATTTTCTTTGGATTGGTAGGAGTTATCGGAACTTATTTTCTTCATTCACAATCATTTCGTTGGGATTTATTATTACCAGCATCAGCCATCGGTTTTCTGAGTACCGGCGTATTGAATATGAACAATATGCGTGATTACGAAGCTGATAAAAATGCCGGAAAGAAAACCATCGTGGTGGCAATGGGCGAAAAAAATGCAGCGTATTACCATTTATTTTTGGTTGGCGGAGCTGTTTTGCTGACAATAATTTACACGTTATTGAATTACAAATCGCCCTGGCAATGGCTGTTTTTACTTTCATTTCCGTTATTATTTTTGAATTTAAAGAAAGTATTTACTTACAGGATTGCGTTGGAACTTTATCCCGAATTACCACGACTGTCGATGGCAAGTTTGATTTTTGCACTGACTTTTGGAATAGGACTGCTGATTTGATTATGTAAAAATGAACTTCTAAGTAATTCCGACAAGTTCAGAATTACAGGTAATTTCCAATGTATGAAAATCTAATATTCAATCATTATGAATGAGATTGAAATATATAAATCATCTGATAACAAAACTGAAATTCAGGTTCGTTTTGAAGAAGAAACTGTTTGGTTGACTCAACAACAATTGGCAACTTTGTTTGAACAGTCAAAACAAAACATTAGTTTGCATATAAATAATTGTTTCAAAGAAGGAGAATTAGAGCGAAATTCAACTGTCAAGGATTACTTGACAGTTCAAACCGAAGGAAAAAGAAAAGTAAAACGTAATATTGAATATTTCAATCTTGACGTAGTAATTTCTGTTGGATACAGAGTGAAATCACAAAGAGGAACCCAATTTCGCCAATGGGCAACTCAACGATTAAAAGATTATTTAGTTCAGGGATATGCAATTAATGAAAAACGCTTGAAGGAAAAGCAAGAAGAAGTTGAGTACCTGAAAACCGGAATTCGAATCTTGAGTAGGGCTATTGAACATCAAGCAACCGAAGAAGACAGTGAAATGTTGAAAATTTTTGCTTCAGGACTAAATTTACTAGATGATTTTGACCACCAACGACTTGACATTAAAGGAAAGACTATATCAATTTGCAATTATCCATCTCCAAATGAGTATCTTGAATTGATAATGAATATGACATCCGATTTCAAATCTAATGTTTTTGCCAAACCCAAAGATGAAACTTTTGATAGTTCTATTCACCAAATTGCACAAAGTTTTGATGGCAAAGATTTATATCCTACAATTGAAGAAAAGGCAGCGATTTTACTTTATTTAATCGTAAAAAATCATTCGTTTGTTGACGGTAATAAACGAATTGGTGCAGCCTGTTTTCTTTTGTTTTTAAGTAGAAATGAATTGCTTCTCCATCATGAAAACAAACCAATTATTAGCAATGAAGGTTTAGCAGCTTTGACTTTATTTGTGGCAACAAGCAAAACAGAAGAAATGGAAGTGATAGTTAAACTTATAGTTAGTATTTTGAACAGAAGTAAATGAAAGCCAAATACACAACCCTCGACCTTCAATTTAAATTCCCTGCAGGAACTTCGCGGGGTGTTTTATTGGATAAACCGTCCTCATTTTTGATGTTGGAGAAGGATGGTTTTACGGGTATTGGTGAGTGTTCTACA
Source organism: Bacteroidales bacterium (assembly GCA_038329115.1). Classification (GTDB taxonomy): domain Bacteria; phylum Bacteroidota; class Bacteroidia; order Bacteroidales; family Paludibacteraceae; genus Paludibacter. The sequence continues at coordinate 1,408 of JBBQMQ010000078.1, read as the reverse complement.
ATTCCCGATTTAAGCATTGATCCGCAAGAAACGTACATACAAAAATTAGACGAACTTTGTCGATTGCTAAACGAAGGGTATGATCCAAGTACCATTGTGTTGGACGATTTTCCGTCCATTGCTTTCGGGTTGGAAACGGCTTTACTGGATTTGGAGGCCAAAGGTTCTAAAATTCTTTTTCCATCTGCTTTTACCGAAGGAAAAGTCGGAATTCCTATCAACGGTTTAGTATGGATGGGCGATAAAGCCTTTATGCAAAAGCAAATCCGAGAGAAAATTGCAGCCGGCTATCGTTGCATAAAACTCAAAGTGGGAGCGATTGATTTTGAAACGGAACTCGAAATTCTGACTGGGATTCGTCAGCAATTTTCGGCTGATGAGGTTGAAATTCGATTAGATGCCAATGGCGCTTTTAATCCAATTGATGCCCTTCAGAAATTGGAAAAATTAGCCACTTTTGGTATTCATTCCATCGAACAACCGATTCGTCAGGGACAACAGGACGCAATGGCTGAATTGTGCCGTCAATCGCCGATTCCGATTGTGTTAGATGAAGAATTGATTGGTGTAAAACCCGCGGATAAAGAAAGTATTCTTGAAAAAATAAAACCGGCATATATTATTCTGAAACCTAGTTTGCTAGGCGGTTTCCGTGAATCGGAAGAATGGATTCGGTTGGCAAACAAACATAATATCGCTTGGTGGATAACTTCTGCTTTGGAAGCAAATATCGGGCTCAATGCCATTGCTCAATGGACATTTACTCTAAATTCTTCGCTTCCTCAGGGATTGGGAACCGGGCAACTTTACAACAATAATATCCCTTCTGCGTTATTAATAGAAAAGGCTCGGCTTTTTTATAAAACAACTGTTAACTGGGACTTGAGTTCTATTTTACTATGAAACACGAAACTTTACAACTCAACGGAACAATATACAGTCGAACAAATTTCGATAAACTACATCATCCCGATAAGCCGAATGATTCGTGGCAAAACTCCATTTATCACTTTCTGCAAAACTGGTTTGATGAATCGGATTATATTTTGACACACACCTCAGGTTCTACGGGAAAACCTAAGGAAATACGGCTGACAAAAATCGCCATGATTAATTCAGCCCAAATGACCAATCATTTTTTTGAGTTGAATGCTTCAAGTACTGTTTTGCTTTGTATGCCGGCTTCGTACATTGCCGGAAAAATGATGTTGGTCAGGGCAATAGTTGGTGGTTTTAATTTACTGGCAGTTGAGCCGTCGGCAAATCCTTTTGCAGATCTGAGTATTCCTGTTGATTTTACAGCTATAACTCCTTATCAGCTTTTTCATTCGGCTGAAACATTACAAAAAAAACATGTCAGCAAAATTATAGTTGGTGGGAGTCAGGTGACTGATAAACATGAAAAATT
>JBBQMQ010000077.1:0-11921 GCA_038329115.1 Bacteroidales bacterium | reverse complement strand
ATTAAAAGAATGGCAGCAACCGAACTGTCGGTGCCGCCACTCATGCCTAATAGTATTTTTGTGCCCCCTAACCCCCTAAAGGGGGAACAGAAGCAAGTTTTGTCTCCTATGTTTTTATTCATTAGAGTTATAATTATCAGTAGTAATATTTCTTGTCCACGTGCTCGGTGGTTCGTTCTCTTATCCCCCCTTTAGGGGGTTAGGGGGCAGTTTTAGTGTATCAAAATGGCAAATCACTTCCTTCGCCAGCTCCTGGAGCAACATCGAATGAAGCAGCCGGTGCAGAAGATGGTGCAGGTGCAGAAGCACCACTTACAGCGCCTTTTTCAACTTTCCATGCACGAACTGAAGTAAACCAACGTCCATTATATTCGCGGCTTTCCAAATCAAAGCTCACAGTTACCATATCGTCAATTGCCAAAGGGAATTGTTCTATTTTGTCTCCAAAAAAATTGAAACACACCTTTTTAGGATATTGATCGCCTGTTTCTAACACATAATCCTGCGATCTCCAGGTATTACCTGTTTTACTTTCACCGGTTGCCAACGGCAATACTGCAATAATTTTTCCTGAAATTTCCATTATTCTAGTTCTTTATTTAAATGATTTTTAGATGACAAAGATAATCAAGAAATGATGATATTCAAACAAGACAAAACAGATTTATTAATGAATTAATTAAAAGATCAACATCCAGTGTGTTTTAAATACTTTCAATCAACAAATTAAATTGTTCGCATTATTTTCAAGAACATAAACAGCCGGCTATTGTTTTATTATAAATACTATTTCAGAATTCTAATCAAGCCATTATGAAGAATAACATCGGTTCGGTAGACCCTCTGTACAGAATTGTTGGATTAAGCTTTTGTTAGAATGAAAAGACATAATCTTATCATTTGTTTTATAGCTTAATTGAAAAGTGGATTTTTAGGACATTAAAATTAATTCTACATATTCAATCCATTTTTAAAAGTTATTTATGTGCCTCATCATCAATGTGAAATTGACAATTTGCCATCTCCACTTTGCAATAAGAAAAAATCTGTAATTAATCTAATGGGTATCATTGTCATTCGGACAGAAATTAGTACTTTTGTGGCGAAAATTAAAAACTCAATTTTAAATTAAAAATAAAATGATTAAAGTAGGTATCAATGGTTTTGGCCGCATCGGACGTTTAGTTTTCCGTGCTGCTCAAGAAAGAAACGATGTTCAAATCGTTGCAGTTAATGACCCGTTCATGGATATTGATTACATGGTTTACATGTTACAATATGACACAGTTCACGGCAGATTTCAAGGAACTGCTGAACACAAAGATGGTAAATTAGTAATTAACGGAAAAGAAATTCATTTCTTTGCTGAAAAAGATCCTGCAGCAATCGGCTGGGGCGCAGTTGGTGCTGACTATGTGGTTGAATCAACAGGCGTTTTCACAACTATCGACAAATGTAAAGCTCACCTTGCCGGTGGTGCAAAAAAAGTTGTTATTTCTGCTCCTTCTAACGATGCTCCAATGTTCGTATGTGGGGTAAATTTAAATGAATATAAAGCTGATATGGACGTTGTTTCTAACGCTTCATGTACTACAAACTGTTTAGCTCCTTTGGCTAAAGTTATCAATGACAACTTCGGAATTGTTGAAGGTTTGATGACAACCGTTCACGCTGCTACCAACACTCAAAAAACAGTTGATGCTCCTTCTGCAAAAGACTGGCGTGGTGGTCGTTCTATCTTAGGAAACATTATTCCTTCTTCTACAGGAGCTGCTAAAGCGGTAGGAAAAGTAATTCCTGAATTGAACGGCAAATTGACTGGTATGGCTTTCCGTGTTCCAACTGCTGACGTTTCAGTTGTAGACTTAACTGTACGTTTGGAAAAATCTGCAACTTATGACGAAATCAAAGCTGCTATGAAATTAGCTTCTGAAACAACCATGAAAGGTGTTTTAGGTTATACTGAAGATTCAGTTGTTTCTTCTGACTTTATACACGAAACACGCACTTCAGTATTTGATGCAAATGCAGGTATCGCTTTGAACGGTAACTTCGTAAAATTAGTTAGCTGGTACGATAACGAGTGGGGTTATTCAAACAAAGTGTTGGATTTAATCGCACACATGGATTCAGTAAAATAAGCTGACCGATATAAAATTGAAAATCCCTTGTAACTTTTGTTTCAAGGGATTTTTTATATGCTAATTTCAGGATTATTCCATTAATTCCACAAATTTAAAATTCCTTCCATCGAATAAACCTCTATCACCCAGCTTTAGTTCGGGGATAACGAGTAATGACATAAAAGCCACCGTCATAAAAGGAGCTTGCAACGTTGAACCCAATTCTTTTGCCATAGCATCTACTTTTTCGTAATCATCTGCAATTACATCTCCCTCTAAATCTGACAGTAAACCACAAACTGGTAATGACAACAAACTGGTTTTGTCATTTTCGCAAGCAAGAATACCACCTTTGCTATCGATAATTTGATTGATTGCCGAAGCAATTTCATCATCCGAAGTTCCAACCGCCACAATATTGTGACTATCGTGAGCCACCGTAGACGACAATGCGCCGCGTTTCAAACCTATATTTTTGATAAATCCGATGGCAGGTTCGGAAGGTTGATAACGGTTATAAACCACCAACTTTAAAACATCGTTTTCGATATCCGAAACGACGTTTCCATTCACAACCTTTGGTGCACATTGAATTTCGTGCGTAAAAAGCTGTCCATCATCAATATTTATGACTTTCAGAATGTTACCCGTCGGATTTACACGAAGTTGCTCAACGGTAATTTTTTGAGCATTGAACTGATTGATCAATTTTGTTGGGACAAAACGTGGAAAAGTAACAATTCCATTCTCCGAAACTTTTTCACCCCGAATGTAGGTTGCTTTTACCTCAAAATCAGCGAGATTATTCACCACAACAAAATCAGCGTCATCGCCTTTTTGCAACAAACCAACATCAAGCTTATAATGTTTAATCGGCGTCATTGAGCAAATTCGCAACACTTCAATAGGGTCATAACCGGCTGCAACTGCGCGACGAGCCAATGTATTTATATGCCCGATCTTCATCAAATCATCGGGATGCTTGTCGTCCGAACAAAACATTATTTTGTCGGGATAGTTAGCAAGCAACGGCAATAAATCGTCAAAGTTTTTAGCAGCACTTCCTTCGCGAATCTGAATCGTCATCCCAAGAGCAATCTTTGCCTCTGCCTCTGCAATGGTCATACATTCATGGTCTGTTGTAATTCCACCGGCTGCGTATGCAATTAAATCATCTCCTTTCAATTCCGGAGCATGACCATCAACAGGTTTTCCTATTCGTTTGGCGGCATCTAATTTAGCATGAACCTGTTTATTTTTATGAATTACTCCCGGAAAATTCATCATTTCCGCCAAAAAATAAATATCATCGCGTCTCAACAGACTTTCAACTGCATCGGCATCAAGCACAGCACCCGAAGTTTCAAAATGAGTCGATGGAACACAAGAAGGAGCACCAAAATAAAATTTCATTGGTGAATGGTGGGCATTTTCAATCATATAATCAACTCCTTCAATTCCACACACATTCGCCACTTCGTGCGGATCACACACACAGGCAACCGTTCCGTGAATAACACTATACCGTGCAAACTCAGCCGGCAACATCATGGAGCTTTCAATATGTATATGTGCGTCTACAAACCCCGGAATAATGTATTGATCATCAACATCATCTGATTTTATAATTTCAACTATTTTCTCATTCTCAAATTTGACAATACCTTTTATAATTGTTTTCGAAACTACGTCTACGATATTTCCGGAAATTGATTTCATGTATTTATTTATATTTTAAATTCCTTTATTTTTTTTGCAAAACAAAATTACTTATTTTTATTGAATAAAATTTCATTTTTTATTCAATAAAAAATCCCATCCTACAAAAAAATACTCAGTACAATATTCCTACCTAATTATTCAAAACTTAAATATGGCTTAATCTTTTGAATGGATTCAACCGAAAATTCAGGCAATTCCTTCAATTCTGTAATATCTTTCAGTTTCCCTTTCTTTCTTCGCAGTTCATAAAGGGCTTTTGCCTGATAGAAATTAAAATAAGGATGTTTTTTAAATCGTTCGGCAGTGGCAATGTTGACTTTAATTCTCTGAATTAAATCTGTGTTCACTTTGCAAAACGGTTTGATTCTTTCAAAATTTTCAGGTTGCATTCCATAAATCTCATTCAATTGGTCAATAGAAACAAAACCACCAGATGCTTGCCGGAATCGCAGAATTCCTTTAGCATAACCACGTCCAATCCCTTTTACCTGCATCAATAAAGTTGTATCCGCCGAATTCAAATCTACAATGATATCAGTACGTTTAGCTGGTGTCGCTTCATTCTTTATCGGTTTTATCTCAGCTATGGCAATATAAGGTTCAAGTTCTTTCATTTTGACAGGAGAAATGCCATACACTTTCGCAAAATCATCTTTCGTCTTGAATCGCCCTCCTGCTTTTCTATATTTCAGAATATTGGATGCAATAAATGGTTTTAAACCCAAACTAACAAAACCTACTGAATCAATTGTATTTGGATCAAACGCAGCCAACGCATAGGAATCCAGTTTCTTTTCAAACTTTTTATATGCCGGATAATTATCATATTTCTCTTCGTAGAGTCTTTGGCGTTCTTCATTCTGACGTTGCCAATCTGCCTGACGGAGGCTGTCGCGCGAAACAAGCGATTTTTTAAATGTCTCCACTTCAGTCATGAAAGCTGTTTCATCTTTTTCTGTAACAGGATAAAAAAGCGGCAATACATAATTAGCCGTTAAAGCCAATACAATCAGCGTAATTAATACAATAATCCCAATGCGCTGACCTCTGGAGAAATAGAAGAAATCCTTCCACATAGCCTTATTATTCAGGTTAGAACTAAATAGTTGACAATAAATCTGTCAAAAATAATAATTTATTTCAAATTAACAACCAAATATTTAAAAATAGTGAAATCTGAATATCAAAAAAGGACATCTTTGATAAGATATCCTTTTGATTAAAGTTGTTTTGAGCGGCAAATGGGACTTCCCGATAAAAATCGGGATAAACTTCTCGTCCCATTAGGACTTTTTAGGTCTATCAAATTGAGCGGCAAATGGGACTCGAACCCACGACCTTTAGCTTGGGAAGCTAAAGCTCTACCAACTGAGCTACTGCCGCAATTTCAGAACTAATTTTCCTCATTTGGAGTGCAAATGTAAGTTTATTTTTTTACAAAACAAATCAGGAATCGAAGTTTTTTCGATTCCTGACAATTTCTTTTTAAAACAAGACAATAATCACAAAAAAAACCAATTTTACGACTCTTGCAAATAAAAACGTTGCACAGTTTAACCTTCTGGCAATATGCAATCAGAGCAAAATCAGGATATTATGATTTTTCTTTGTTTATAATGAATTAAACTCATAGGAGATTAGTACCCGTCTTTCTTCTTTGAAGCATCCTTTCTTATTTCGGTGGGTTTTTGGTTCAAAAACGATACCAATTTAAAATCCCAGGTTTCTTCAAATTCCCAGTTTGCCATTAAAGTAAGTTTTTTAGGATAATAATAAACTTCTTCGGGCTGTCGGTTTGTAGCCAATTCACCGGTGTCCCACTTCCCATTGCCATTTTCATCTATAAACAATCTGACATAATAATCTCCGGGTCTCAAAAATTCAAAAACAGTCCCTTTCGCATTCGCACTTTTTGAAACCAGTAGATTATCTTTCGAATCAAGTATCTGAATGACAGCTTTTGGTTCAAATACGCTCAAAAACATTTTCACTTTAGAATATTCATCAAGAGACCGGATTTTGAACTGGGATGAAAATTTTATACTTGCCTTCTTGTAGATACTTGTAAATGCAGCCGAATCTATTTTCAATTCATACGAAGTCTCAGCAATCCACTTATTTTCAATGGCATATACCATTTTAGTTGAATCCATTTGCCGCCACTTAAACGGAATAGTTTTGAAAGTTGTATCAACCTTTTGCTTCAATTTAATTTTAGAAAGATCCATATTTGCCAAAGGTGCTTCGAATCTGAGAATAATAGGATTATAAATTTCAAAAGAAGGTGCCAGATTATTCGAAAGATTATATACTTCAACTTTCTTTATTAACGGATTCTTCGGTCGTTTCGCTGTTTCCCTGACTTTCTTCATCGAAATATTCAGAGTGTCCGTTACAGGCACTAATTTCATCAGTGAATCTGACTTCATATAAGTCATTGTCAGTTTCAATGTATCAGTTTTCCAAATCAGAGAATCTGTCAACCAATAAGTTAAACTATCCATGGCTGCATTTTTCTGAATTATATACTTTCCTTCCCAATCGAAATTCAAAGGTTTAATAGTTGGAAGTTCGCTCTGTATGGTATTGAAAAACAAGCTAAATTCGAAAGGTTCTTTCCGTTCTGATTTTACAAAATACTGTCGTTTTTTGTTTTCTTTAAAGAAACGAAGTACTACATCATCCGGCAAAAAGCGAGTTCCCATACGAGTTCTAATGCTGTCAACATGTGTAGAATCTTTCCACACAGTGTCTTTCATTTCTTCCATTCGAAATGAGGGAGTCAGAAGTGAATCATTCAACGCCAGACCTTCACCCGGCTCAAAAAAGTAATCGCGGTTCGTATCTTCCAGAGCAAAAACTTTATATTTTCCGCTTTTTACATTATCAATCGAAAAATGGCCTTTCTCATCCGTTCTTCCAATTCTCAAAAATGGTTTTTTTGTAAACACATCATTATCAGTCTCTTTATAAATTCCTACGATAATGCCTGATACAGGATTCAAATCTTCAGCATTAATAACATTTCCTGAAATTTTTAGCGTATCGATCTGATTACCCGTTGAAAATGAAAATAAGTAATTTTTAACAGCATTCTTTTCATTTAAATCAACAATGGCACTGCCAAAATTAACCGAGTAAGTGGTGCTATCCATCAATTCTTCATTAAAATTGACCATGACCTTATTACCAAATGATTTCACATCGGGTGGTTTTACCTGTGGTGGTGAGATTATCACATTTTCGTTAGGTTTTTCGATAGAAACATTTTCATCAAAATCTATCTGAATTTGCCTTTTCTTAAAATTAAGTACGCCATTTGGAGGTGTCGATCTCATAACACGCGGTGGAGTCACATCTTTTGGTCCGCCGGTTGGTCCCTGAGCTTTGTTTGCACAAGCATAAACCAGAAATGATATTCCCAGAATAATGGTAATGCGAAATAGAATTGATTTTATTTTCATTGTTAATTTATATCTTTTCTGCAACTTGTAAAGTCAGTACTTTGAGTCCAATTCTACAACGCAAACATTTCTTTTCATCACAATATTGTTTTTTCAGATGGATGAATGCCTGCGTATCATAAGCCGATTCTGATTGCAAACCTAAATTTTGCCAACCTGTAATAATGACATTGCGTTCAGTAGGTATTTGTTCCAGCAATTGCACAGCTTTGTCTTTCAAATCCTGATTATTTTTCTGAAATGCATAACAAAACAAAAATGGAACTACCGTATTTATCAAAATACCATTTATGGATTGAACTCCCAGTTTTTTAGTCTTTGTTGCGCTTTGTGCTTTAAATAAATAATGATTTTCCCAATAGTCAGAAGGCTTACATTCAAATAGTTTACGCAAATTTTCTAATTCCGGGTTTTCTACAATTTTCGAGAATAATTTCGACGAATTATGGATGAGCGATGCAAATTGGGCAATCCGTATATGAGGAAAATTATCAGGTCGGAGACGCAACAATTTCCATTGCACCGCATCAATTGGTTGAAGCGAAAACTTAGAACGAAGAAATTCGTATTCCTGATTTAATTTCACGATGTACTCATCTTCCTTGTAATCAGTCACCAATCCTGCCTGACCGAAAAGCAATGCTTCAATTTGAACCAGTTGGTCTTTATGCTTTCCAAGAACAGATAAAGGCAGCGATTTTGCTAGATTTTCAAAAGCCTGTGAATTGGTTCCAAAACCAAAATTTCGAGCCAAGGTAATATAAAAAGCTTCTTCCCAATGCTGATTATTTTCACTCAACAACTGCTGAATGGCTTCCATTTTTTGTTCCAACCTTTCGGTCAGTAATGCATTTTTCCAACTCTGAATGAATATGGACGGAACTGTACTAATTTTGTCGGCACAAGGAATCCATTTTTTTTCCTGAATCAGCTGAAGGTAATTGGTTTCAATGTGTTTGGGGTAAATCAATTCGAGTTGTGGTATTTTTTCTCCATCTGATCTAAAAACTTCACAGTCTGCTTGCGAAACAACATGCAAAATAACGCTATCGTAAGCCTTATCCGATTGATGATTATGTTTGTTCCAGTCAGTGGAGCGAGAATGAATTTCCACATTTCCTGCCCAAAGCGTTTCGCCTATTCTTACTTTAGCATTGAAAAAATCTGGTCCTGCATCCGTGTTGTATTTTCCAACATCAATTATTTCAACGGCTTCACCTTCTGTCGTTTTCAGACTATGAGCTGTAAAAAGTTTTTGCTGCCAAATATAATGTAAGATAGATTCTTTCATAACCCCCGGCCCCTAAAGAGGAGTAAAATTAGTATTACGTATAAATTCAAAAAAAGAAATCTATTTCCGTTATCAATTTTTATAATATTCCAAAGGAATAACCTTCTTTATTCCAAAATTCAATAGCCACGGGTAAAACGGTCAACACATTATCTTTTGCTTTTATTGAATCGTGAAATACCACGATGGAACCATTCCGGGAATACCGGATTATATTTTGCAAAATTCCATCAGTAGATAAGTTCTTGTCATAGTCCTGAGTAAGAACATCCCACATGATTATTTCATAATTCGCCCTTAGCTTTTTCTTTTGTTTAAAAGTGATGCGCCCATAAGGTGGCCGAAACAAATTGCTGTGAATATATTCTGATGCTTGCTGAACATTCCCGACATATTCAGTATCCGAAACAGTGTTCCCTTTTAGATGATTAAATGTATGATTTCCTGTTTTATGTCCTCTACGAATAACTTCAGCATAAACTTCAGGAAACTTTTTCACATTTTCACCAACACAAAAAAAAGTCGCTTTCAGTTTATGTACATCAAGCAAATCAAGAATTTGCAGAGTAACCTCTGGAACAGGACCGTCATCAAAAGTGATATAAATCACTTTTGATGACGAATTCTTTCTCCAGGTTAGTTTTCCTAAAAATGGTCGAAACAGATCAGGAAACTGAACTTTCATTTACATTTGCACACGTTTAGTGAAGCCCATATAAATCGGTAAATACTTATCCATAATGGATTTTTGCTTGGCTGCATCACATATCCTCAATACCTGATTCAAAACTCCAATGTTATGTCCGATTCGGTTCGCCACACTATTCTGTTGTACATTATTTAAACTCAAATACCAGTTGAGATATTCAACACAATTTTTAGCCACAGCATCCATAATTTCATTTCCTTTAGCCGATTCACCTAATTTATAATAATAATCAGCTAATTGAGTTGAAATATAATCATGTCGAACTGTCTTATCGGGAATAACCTTATTGCAATAATCCAATGCTTTTTTAGCCCTGACGGTATCACCTTTAGCAATTAACGCACCAATTAGCTCGGAAAACATCATGCGGTGTGTACGACACATGCGTAGGATATTCTCATCCAGATATACTTTTGGATTAGAAACATTTCCATACCGGAATTTATGCATCATATTTTCGTACATTTCGTCGGTATTTACACCAGAACCTGCACCTTTTGCACCAATTGGCAAAATCTGATAAGCCAATCCGGTCAATTCAAAATGATCGTTAAGTCCAAGATAATAATCATTTCCAACCGTTACTGCAAAATAAATCGGACGTTTCCAATTATTTTCTTTCAACAATTCAATAATCATTAACTCGCTTTTTGTCAGTCTTCTTTCCAGTTTAAAATCAATCTGAGGAATAATCTCACCTGCTCTCTCCTTGGGCAAAGTTCCCGATGCGATTACTTGTTGAGCATCAACAGGCAAGTACATTTGTTTCGTAGGTATAAATGATTCACCTTTCAGTTTGGTTGCCGGATCAGAACTCAGAACAAAATCAAAAACTGTTTTCACATCGATTGGCTTTTGAATGGCATCTTCCACCCAAAGCACTTCGTTTTTACCCGATACATAATCTTTTGGCTCCCACGAAATTGGCAGAGGTGCAGATTTGTAAGCGCCTCGTTTCATCTGCCCGATATACCAGTCGGTTTGCAAATAACTCAAGTTACAAACTCGTAAGTCAGTGCGGTTACTTTCCACTTCCTGATTGTACCAAAGCGGGAAAGTATCATTATCACCATTCGTAAAAATAATTCCGTTTGGTTTACATGATGTCAGATAATTGCCACCAAAATCACGACAAGTATAACGTTTGCTCCGATCATGGTCATCCCAGTTTTGTTGTCCCATCAAAGCAGGCAATCCAAGGCAACATATTGTAACAATAATGGCTGTTGCAGTTTTTGGAACATATTTTTCAATCACTTTGATTATCCCAAGTACCCCCAAACCTATCCAGATTGTGAATGCGTAGAATGAACCGGCATAAGCATAATCACGTTCACGCGGTTGCAATGGGGTTTGGTTCAAATAAATAACAATGGCTAAACCGGTAAGAATAAATAACAAGGACACAATCCAGAATCCCTGAATGCCTTCTTTTCCACTGTAAATCAAGAATAGAATACCAAATATTCCTAATAATAAAGGTAACATATAATAAACATTATGCCCTTTATTTTCTTTAAGTTCAGTAGGCAAATTCGTTTGGTCGCCAACTAACAGATTATCAATAAAGCCAATTCCTGTAATCCAGTTTCCATGATCAATTTCACCACTGCTCTGCATATCATTCTGACGACCGCTGAAATTCCACATAAAATAGCGCCAATACATGAAATTAACCTGATAGGTAAAGAAGAATTGCAGATTCTCACCAAAAGTAGGAACAACATCGCTTTTTTGCTGACCGCAATATTCGTAATCAATAGTTCGACCGGTAATATTTGCCCATGATTTATAGGACTGAATGTGGTCGGGACTCGTGCTATACATTCGTGGGAAAAGCATGTCAAACCGCTCATCCATAACATAATCGGTCTTATAACCCGTGATTATATATTCATCCTTATCGTTTGGAGATGTTTTCGGTTTTGGGCTGTATGATGCTGCACCGATAGTCTGTTCCGGCACACACATATTGCCTTCAGTTCTTAATTTTACTGGAGCATTATAAACCGACCCGTAAAGCAAGGGGCGATCACCATATTGTTCGCGATTCAGATAATATTTCAATGAAAAAACATTATCCGGATTGTTTTGATCCATGGTTGGATTAGCTGATGAACGGATAACAATAACAGCATAAGATGAATAACCAATTAACAAAACGGTAATCATAAGAAGTGCCGTATTCACCCATCGTGCATCAATTTTTCCACGTTTAAAATAAAAGAATGATCCGATTCCTGCCAGAACAATAATGCCAACTATAACATGATCACCAAAAAACGGAATGCCAACAATACCAACTGCTAACACAAATGAAATTGCAAGTCTGATAAAACTTTTATTAGAATATGATTCGTAAATCGCCCATGCTAAAATTGCTAATGTAAGCACTATATATACGAACAATCCCGTGTTGTATGCCATGCCGAGATTGTTTACAAAAAACAATTCGAACCAGCTTGCTACTTCCACAAAACCAGGAATCAAGCCATAAAGAACAGCACCAAGTATGACTAGTGCAGCCACCATTGCCAGAAATACACCTTTAAGTGAAGGCGTGTATTTCTTGAAATAATATACCAAAACAAGTGCAGGTATGGCAAGCAGAT
>JBBQMQ010000076.1:0-12089 GCA_038329115.1 Bacteroidales bacterium | reverse complement strand
ACCAAAGGCATGAAAAACAAACCAATAAGAAATGAAACTATAGTCGATAATGAGGGAATGTCGTGAATCAAAGTATTAATGTAATGCATTTACTATATCAAATTATTATTTATACATCTAAACGTTCATATTGTGAATTCTTGCTTAAAAATTCTGGAACGATTTTCTTCATTAGAGAAACTGTAAGAAAGTTCTTACACATAAAACTATATTTAATTAACTCATCTATTTGGGCAGAAACAGTTTCATATTCATATTCCTGTACAGTAGCAATCATTATTTTTGGATTATGAGTTTTTATGTTGACTTCTTTGTGATTCAATAACTCTTCATATAATTTCTCACCCGGACGCAGACCTGTATAAACAATTTTAATGTCAACTTCAGGAACATATCCGGCTAAGCGAATCATTTTACGAGCCAGATTTACTATTTTCACAGGACTTCCCATATCAAAGATAAATATTTCACCTCCATCACCCATAGCGCCCGCCTCAAGCACCAACATACAGGCTTCGGGAATAGTCATAAAATACCTGATAATTTCAGGATGAGTTACAGTTACCGGCCCGCCTTTCTCAATCTGAGATTTAAAATGTGGTATAACAGATCCATTTGATCCCAATACATTTCCAAAACGGGTGGTGATAAATTTTGTATCTTCATTTCCTTCTGCCTGAAGTTTACGGAATAATGATTGTACGTAAATTTCTGCAATTCGCTTTGAAGCACCCATTACATTAGTTGGATTTACAGCCTTATCGGTTGAAACCATCACAAAACGTTGAACTTTATATTTTACAGCTAAATCAGCCATAATTTTAGTGCCTCTCACATTTACATGAACACTTTCGACCGGATTATCTTCAATTAAAGGTACATGTTTATAAGCAGCTGCATGATATATAAAATCAGGTCGGTACATATCAATCAGGTATTCCATCCTTTCTTTATTCCTCACATCTCCCAAGAAGATACTGAAGCTCTGATTAGGATATTGATCTTCCAATTCTAATTTCAAGGTATGCATTGGTGATTCTGCCTGATCAAGCAGAATAATTAAACTTGGCTGATAATTAATAACCTGACGTACAATTTCACTTCCTATTGAACCTGCAGCACCAGTAATAAGGATTACTTTGGATTTTAATTGTTTCGCAATATTTTTATTGGAAATTTCTATTTTTGGTCTTTCAAGCAAATCTTCAATCTGAATAGATTTAATCTCTTTAATTGAAGGCATATCATTTTTCCAGATACTCATAGGGGGAGATGTGAGTATCGACAAATTATTATTTAAAAATAAATCTAAATCAGAATTCGGATCAATTTGCTTCAATTTGCTTGGTGAAATAATTATAGCCTTTGACTTTTTAACAACAATTTTTTCGACAGTGTTTTCATCTAAATTATAGACATTCACACCCATAATTACACGTTGAGTTGCATTTTTATTATTGTCGATAAACCCTACAAGTTTATACTTATTTTCCTGTGCTGATCGAAGCATTTTTGCAATTCCAATGGCATCTGACTGAGTTCCAAAAATCATAATTGGGATAATCTGGCCGGAGTTCTCAGTAAAATAATCATAGATATTCTTAACAGCCAATCTCAAAAAGAATAGTAATAAAAATGAAAGAATAGCATATATTAACAAAGAGGAATAATAAAACAGGTAAAATGAAACAGATTTAAAAACTATGAAATTTGCAAGAACAAGAATCAAAACATTCAAAATTACAGCGAAAAGAAGTTTTGCTGCATCAACGAAACCTGAATAACGTAAAACACCGGAATAAGTGTGGAAAATCCAAAAGAAAAAAACCTGTAAAATCAGAATTAATCCAAGTCTTTGAAAAAACGTAAAATATCTCTCATCGGGTGCAACATTATAAAATCTTGATGAAAGATAGAAAGCAACATAATATGAAAAAACACAAAGGACAATATCTACAAATAATACAACCCAACGTGGAATATACTTCAAATTTGTAATGTGTGAAAATATATCCGTATTCCTCAGAAAGGAAAACTTATCATTTAAATCCATCATCTACGTAATTTTAGCAAATTAGAAAAAATTGTCTGCAAAGATAAGTTTAAAAAGCGAAAGAATGATGAAATGAAGACTATTATCCTTCTAAAATTACATAGTTTTTTTTCAATCTTTCGTTCATTTGAAAAAATACTCATCAAGTTTTTCAAAAATATGCATAAATTGTAAAATGCAAATATAATATACATATCTTTGCATGCTAATTATAAAAAATCATTTTTATGTCAATTCATAGTGAAGATTCCAGAATTGTAACAACCCATCGATTACTGGAGATGAAACAAAGAGGTGAAAAGATCAGTATGCTGACAGCTTACGATTTCACCATGGGTAGCATTGTCGATCGTGCAGGAGTTGATATAATTTTAGTTGGTGATTCCGCTTCGAATGTAATGTGCGGCAATCAGACAACTTTACCGATTACGCTTGATCAGATGATTTTCCTTGCAAAATCGGTTGTAAGAGGAGTCAAGAGAGCATTGGTTGTAGTTGATATGCCTTTTGGAAGCTATCAGGGGAATTCAAAGGAAGCGTTAGCATCTGCTATAAGAATAATGAAAGAAACGCACGGAGATTGCCTGAAAGTTGAAGGTGGAGAAGAAATTATAGAATCTGTGAAGCGTATTCTAAGTGCCGGAATTCCTGTAATGGGACATCTTGGTTTAATGCCTCAATCCATAAATAAATATGGTTCGTATACAGTACGTGCAAAAGAACAAGATGAAGCAGATAAATTGATTCGTGATGCTCATTTACTTGAAGAAACCGGCTGTTTTGCACTTGTATTAGAAAAAATACCTGCTAAGCTGGCTGAACAAGTTGCATCGGAATTAACGATACCTGTTATTGGTATCGGAGCCGGTGGTGGAGTTGATGGTCAGGTATTAGTTCTTCACGATATGGTTGGATTAACTCAAGACTTTTCTCCACGATTTTTGCGCAGGTATGCTAATATTCAATCAATTATGAATGAAGCTATCGAACATTATGTGGCTGATGTGAAATCAGGAGATTTTCCAAATCAAAAGGAACAATATTAAATTGTTAGATATAAAAGAAAACCCCGGAATAACTTCCGGGGTTTTCTTTTATATTATTCTACCATGTTATGAAAAACATTTTGAACGTCTTCGTCATCCTCTATCTTATCAAGTAATTTCATTACCAGTGCTTTCTGTTCTTCATTAAGTTCCTTCATATCATTAGGAATTCGTTCAAATTCAGCACTTAAAATCTCAAAACCATTCTCTTCAAGATATTTTTGAATGGAAGAGTAAAATTGGAAATCGCCATACAACAAGATACTTTCTTCATCTTCTACTAATTCATCTACTCCAAAGTCGATTAGTTCAAGTTCCAAATCTTCGAGTGAAACACCTGTTTTTGGATTAATTCTAAATACACATTTATGATCGAACAAAAACTGTAACGAGCCGGTTATTCCTAATGACCCCCCATTACGATTAAAATAACTACGTATATTAGCCACAGTCCGTGTTGTATTATCTGTTGCAGTTTCCACAACAATGGCGATTCCGTTTGGACCATAACCTTCATAAACAACCTCTTTATAAGCAGATTCGTCTCTCGAAACAGCTTTTTTAATGGCTCGGTCAACGTTTTCTTTGGGCATATTTTCCTTCTTAGAAGTTTGAATTACCATTCTTAAACGTGGATTGGTAGTTGGATCCGGCCCACCTTCGAGAACTGCAATTGTAATTTGCTTTCCTAATTTTGTAAATACCCGGGCCATATTACCCCAACGCTTCATTTTGGTTGCTTTTCTATATTCAAACGCTCTTCCCATTGTAACTTTATTATCTTATCTTTAAAATTCTAATTTCAATCAACTTATTATAAATTGAACTGCAAAAGTATTAAAACACATGCAATTCTCCATCATTTGTTGTGTTTTTTTTAAATAAATAAGGGAATTGAAATTTCAACTCCCTTATTATTAAGTATGTATTCTATTTATTCCTTAGTTACTTCTTCAAAAGAAACAACAAACTCAACACGTCGATTCAAAGCTTTACCTTTAGTAGTTTTATTACTGGCAACTGGTTTTGTATCTCCGTAACCATGAGAAGTCATTCGTTTCGGATCAATTCCTTTTGAAATCAAATAATTTTTAACTGCTTCAGCTCGTTTATCCGATAAAATCAAATTTGCATCCGGTTTACCAACATTATCTGTATGACCTTGTATTTCAATCAGGTAGGTTGGATTTGTTACTAGCACATTTGCAATCTGGTCTAAAATCGTAAATGATTTCTTCAGAATCACCGATTTGGCAGTTTGGAATTGAATTCCTTGTAAGGCTTTTTGGAACAATGTTCTTACCTCTTTTTTAATTTCAGGACAACCATTATTTGAAGCTACACCCGGAATTTTAGGACATTTATCCAAATAATCTGGAATGTCATCGCCATCGGTATCACGAAGGCATCCATTCTGATCAATCATTCCTCGCGCTTCAATAGGAGTATTTGGGCATTTATCCAAATAATCAGGAACACCATCGTCATCAGAATCAAGCAAACAACCGTTTTTATCAATAAATCCACGAGCTTCAATCGGAGTATTCTGACATAAATCAAGATAATCGGCAACACCATCATTATCAGAATCTAGCGGACAGCCATTTTTATCAACCAAACCACGAGCCTGTGTAGGTGTGCCAGGGCATAAATCAAGATAATCGGCGACTCCATCGCCATCATTATCTAAAGGACAACCTTTTATATCAACTTCTACACCTGCCGGAGTATTCGAACATTTGTCCATAAAGTCAAATACACCATCTTTATCTGTATCAAGCGAACAGCCATTTTGATCAACAAAACCGATTGCTGCTTTTGGTGTATCAGAACATTTATCTAAATAATCAGGAACGCCATCACCATCGGTATCAAGCGGACAACCATTCATATCAATTTTGCTGTAGGCTTCGGGGGGCGTATTCGGACATTTATCCAAATAATCAGGAACGCCATCACCATCTGCATCAATCGGACAACCTTTTTTATCAACAATAACACCAAATGGAGTTTCCGGACATTTATCTCTCCTATCTACAACTCCATCTTTATCTGCATCTTTACGATTTCCAAACGAAAAACTCAATCCAAATGCCAGATTTACACCTTTTGTATTGTAGGGAACTGGTACGCTTGAAATAGATAAGGGCCCTGCATTTATTGTTGGTACAGGTACACTTGCATATCGCAACGGAATATAATCGGCCGATAAAAACCAATGTAAAAATCCCGTTCTCAACCCAAGACCAGCACCTATATTACTCATTCTTCCATTGAAAATTGAATATGAAACGGATAAATCAAACCAATCAATTGGTTTACCATTTATAGAAGCAGTCAACTCTTCATCATAAACATTATTGTGTTTAATAGTTCTGGATAAAACACCAACGCTTAATTTATTATCAAAAAAACCATATTCAACACCTACATTCAACTTTGGTGAAGTATAAGTCGTATAGGCATTCGTTGTTTGCGAAGTTGTGGTCGAAGTTTTAAGTGCATTGAGAATTGAATCTGTAAGTACCGTCACATCCAAATTTTTGTCGGCATTAATGGTTCCTAAACCGGTAAACGTATAATCGGTCGTAAAACCTATATTATTCATGTTCTTATTCCAGTTGATAAAACCCAAATCAATTAATGCAGCAGAAACAGTCAATTCCTTTATTGGTTTGAAAGTTACTCCCAAATCCACGCCTGCTCCCATTCCGCATGGTTGAATAAAGTCGGTAATGGCAGATGGTGGTGCATAATTAAACGATGAAAAATTATTTCCAATTTGCAAATTCCCCGGTATTGACACATTCATCGCACCATTACCTTTTATAGTCCATTTATCAATTCCAGTCTGCAAATCAAGGTTCTGAATTGAGGTATTTACATTAGCACTACCGGCTAAGAATTTAAATTTTACACCAACATCCCATTTATCGTTTATTTTACGGGCATATCCTAAACCAACTTCTGTATACACCGACATGTCAACACCTAGATTCTTCAGGTCATATACATTCGTATTTATATCCGGCATACCGTATAATAATAATTTCATGAAATCTTTCGGCATACCAATCTGACCATCAATTTTTTCGGTTAATGAAAAATTCCAGTATGCTTTTCCTGTTCTAAATCCAAAGTTCAAAAGATTAAGTTGGATGTCTGCTTTTAGCGACGTGACAGAACTCAAAGCATTGTAAAAATTATCGACACTTCCGTTCGGATTAAGGAAAAGAATTGGATTTCCTGCCGCATCTTTATAAACAAAATCTTTAAGAGTCAACGAGTTGTTTCCAAAGTTAAACTGAGAGAATCCCAAAACGGGAAATCCAAGATAAAAATTACTGTATGGTTGGAGAGCCGGATTCATATAATTTCTGAATGGCACATTGTCCATAAAATACATGGTGTTTACCTGTTGTGCTTTTACATTTAAAATCGATAAACAGAAACAAATGAAAACCACTAATTTATATTTAATATTATTTTTCATGATTCTACAGTTTATTGATTATTTGATCCGATTGTTGTTGTCATTTTTCCTGTCACAAAAGCTCCTAGTTTCACCTTAATATAATTATTTTTAGTAATATTAATAGGGTTACTGTTAGTCTGTCCAGCTAGAACAAGTGTATAAATCATGCCCGTTGCATCTTTAATTTCATTGGCCTGTATTTTTGTCAATTCGATATTAATTGGCGAAATAGTTGCATTAGTTACAATTCCTGAACCATCTACTTCACCTGAATTAATCACATAAGGTAAATCATTAAGAGATGTAGTAATTATATTATTATTTGCATCAAGAAATTTCATCGAGAAAGTTGCTTTAACCGGAAGCGCATTGGTAACCTTCAAAACAAGTGTGGCTTGCTCAATATCTTCAAAAGGCAAATCGATGTTCTGAATTGTGTCTGACAAACTAATATTGCTTCCAGATTTAAAATAAAGCGGAATTTCAATTTTAATATTTGCTTTTATTGACATTCCGGGAGTTACAAATGCAGGAGGATTAGCAGCATTCCTCACATCATCAGTGTTCATTGAAAACTTATATTCCAATGTGTCCAATTTTACACTTGTGTCAAAAAGCAAATCTGTAGAACCATAATCTTTATCAAGCGTACGTAAACTTTTTGTTATAAATAAACCAGGGGTTAAAGGTTTATCAATAGATTCAACAACTGATGTACTACCATTAAGAAAGGTTCCTTGTCTGACAACAGAATGATCTTTTGAGAAGGCCTTTATTGATTCAATATTAAACATCAAATAAGAGCCTACATTACTTTGCAACGTAATCTTCGCTTTTGGATTAGCAAATCTCAGTCCTGCAGGCAATGAAGATAGCATATCAAGAGGCAATTTAAGTGTTGTGGGTGCGGCAGAGTTCAATTTAAATTTACCGTAAGCCACTATATTATCCAAACGATTAAAAACTACAGTCAACTTTAATGTAGAAGAACTTCCAATCGTAATATCCCGATTTCCGGAATACAACTTAACCTCAATTGGAGTACCAGTTGATCCTTGGGTATCCATATAGAAATTAGATAAATTCACTTCTGATGATTGACCGAATGGAACAACAGGAATTTGAACGGGATCAATCGGTGTGTTTGTACCTGATTTATACATTTTTGGGAATATTAAAACCAGCTTCAAGTCCGAACTTAAAATTGGATTAGTCGTTCCAAAAACAAATAAATTCGTATTTTCCATAGTAACTCCAAACGATAAACTAGAAATTTCTATTTTATCAACCCGTTGAGTTGTTGAATTTGGGTCAAGACCAAAACTAACATTTGTAGCTGCACCGGGAACAGAAATTTCTTTATTTGCTAAAATTTTTGGAATTGCGACTAAATTAAAAGGCAATACTGTAGCAGTTGAATGTTCCATTAAATTCACATCCAAAAACTGGTACTCCTTATCTATTTCTGTAACAAAATTTATTGCGTCACCATCTAAGACAATCTGATTCTGAAGATTTAATTTACTTAATACATCATTGACACTTAAACTATCCTCACCAATTGGGACAACCAATGATTCTTTAATCTGAACATCTTTGGAGATATTTGACAAATCAATGTCGACACATGACATTAAATTGAATAACAAAATTCCAAACAAAATTTTGTTGAATAAAATGAATTTTCTTTTCATAACGGATATTTTTGGGGTTAGTAAATTAATCTGAGTCAAATTTCAGAATACTCAATATGTTTTTTGTTTAATGTAAATTTTTGTGACTTAAAACACATCAAAATGCAAAGATAACAATTTTTGATATAAATTTTAAAAAGTAAGAGAAAGTTTATAAATAAACACAAAATAATCTAAGCAAAAAAAGAGACTATCTTAAAAAAGACAGTCTCCATTTATATTATATTGTGATTCAGATCAATAACCCCATTTTAAATAAACTGATCCCCATGTAAATCCCGCCCCAAAAGCAGTAAGGATTATATTATCACCTTTTTTGAATTTCTTTTCTGCTTCCCACATGCAAAGTGGTATGCTAGCAGCCGAAGTATTACCAAATCGTTCAATATTAATAATCACTTTTTCATATTCTACTTTAGTACGACTAACCACTGCATCAATTATACGGAGATTAGCCTGATGAGGAATAAGCCATGCTACATCGTCATTCTTGAGTCCGTTTTTTTCCATTATACTAGCAGAAACTTCAGCCATATTAGTTACAGCATATTTATACACATTGGTACCTTCCTGATATGTATAGTGCAATCGTTTTTCTAAAGTCTCCTTAGAAGTAGGAATAGCAGACCCACCAGCTTTAACATGCAGGTGTTTGTAACCAACACCATCTGTATAAATCAATGAATCAATTACGCCGTAACTTTCAGTCGTTGGTTCAAGCAAAACAACACCGGCACCATCTCCAAACAAAGGAGCAGTTGTACGATCGGTATAATCAGTTATCGAGGACATTTTTTCAGCACCAAGAATCAATACTTTTTTATATTTTCCGGATTCAATAAAACTTGCTCCGGTAGTCAGAGCAACAATAAACCCAGAACAAGCTGCCTGTAAATCAAAAGCCAAAGCATTCTTAATTCCAGCTCTTTCAGCAGCCATTGAAGCACAGGAAGGATAAATATGATCAGGCGTGGTTGTACCACAGATTATCAAATCAATTTCTTCCGGTTTTGTTCCGGTTTTTGAAAATAAATCTTCTATTGCTTTTGCAGCCAAAAATGAAGTTCCGGTATTCGGTTCCTTCAAGATTCTACGTTCTCTAATACCTACGCGGCTGGTTATCCATTCATCGTTGGTATCCATCATGGTACTTAGCTCGTGATTATTCAGAACATATTCCGGTACATACCCACCAACGCCTGTTATGACAGCATTTATTTTAGACATAAATTTTATATTAAGTATATAAAAATCAAGCCCTAAAGTATTAATTTAGAGCTTAATTTGATATTCATAAACTATATTTTAACAAGGCTGCCGTCTTTTATACAGTTGCCAACTTTTCGAGAGCTAATTTCCCTCTGTAATAGCCACATTCACCACATACTGTATGGTAAATATGAGCTGCTCCGCAATTTGAACAAATTGCTAATGTAGGAGTTACAGCTTTATAGTGCGTTCTTCTTTTTCTTGCCCGTTGTTTCGAGATTTTTCTCTTAGGATGTGCCATCTTAGTGTTTATTTAATTGTTTTCAGTTATATTTTGTAAACCGTCCCATCTCGGGTCAGCTTGTACTTCATCGCTTGCAAAATCGTCATCATCATCAATATCAACAACCGTGTTGTCATCCTCATCATCATCTTTCTGACGCGTAATATGTTTTTTCAGTTTTGTAGCCATGGTTTTATTGCATTCTCCACTGGGGTGAACATGTTTTATTGGTATATTCAACACAATAAATTCATATAAAAACCATGCAATATTTATTCCGCCATCAGCCTCAGGTACGATTACAATCTCGTCTTCTTCGGAAAATGTGCTTCCAAACTTAACTTGCAATTTTTCTTTGTAATGAATTGGCTGTTCCATTTCATCCAAACAACGATCACAAGGAATTAAAATCGTTCCATCAAGTATAAACTGAAGTTCGTAAAGCGAAAATTTCTTTTGTACCGAAACTTTTGCTTTTACATTCCCTTTTTGTACTTCGGGGCTATCAATTTTTTTAAAATATGCAATATCAAGATCAAACTCAACAACGAGTATTTCGTTGTTAATGTCCTTTAATACTATATTGTATTGCTCGAATTTTGACATTTTTCACTCTATATTTAAAACCGCGCAAAGGTACAAAAATATGTTCTATTCTGAAATAGTTTCTTTTTTATTTTCGTGAAATTATTCAAACAAACAAGTCAATTATCATAAAATCAGGTGAATTTAATAATTTAGTTATTCTTTTTAAGGCTTATTTTTCCTTATTATCTACTTTTAAAACAATCCTGAATACTGTTCCCATATTCAATTCCGATTGTTTTACAAATATTTTTCCACCGTGATATTCTTCAATGATACGTTTGGCAAGTGAAAGTCCTAATCCCCAACCTCTTTTTTTTGTTGTAAATCCAGGGGTAAAAACCACTTTGTATTTTCGTTTATCCAGCCCTTTTCCTGTATCTTTTACATCAATATAAACTTCATCAGTTTTTGGAGTTATATTAATATCAATCCGGCCGACACCATCCATAGCATCTATCGCATTCTTACATAAATTTTCGATAACCCACTCGAACAAAGGAACATTCAACGAAATGAAAAGAGGTTCATCTGTTGGAAAATGACATTGAATAACTACCTTTTCGGATGAACGCTTTGCCATATACTGAACAGCATTTTGTAATGTTTCATTCAGGCTTACTATTTGTAAATCAGGTTTCGATCCTATTTTAGAAAACCGTTCAGCAATAATTCTCAACCGATTCACATCCTTTTCCATATCAATAATTAACTTATCTTCTTCGTGACGCATTTTTAGCAGATCTACCCATGCCAAAAGCGAAGAAATAGGTGTTCCCAACTGATGCGCAGTTTCTTTCGACAAACCCACCCAAACCTGATTTTGTTCGGCTTTTTTAGTTCCTGAAAAAGCAAAAAAGGCCACTAACAAAAATATGATAATCACCCCAAGCTGAACATACGGAAAATAATATAATTGTTTGAGAAACAGCGAATCATCATAGTAAATATATTGAACTGTATTATCAAGTTTCACCTCGAGAGCAGGTCTTTTTGCCTTTAAGCGCGCAACTTCTTTTTCATAGTATTCATTTACGTTTGATTTTGGTTCTTCAATATTTCTCGAAAAAAGCATTTGACCTTTTGCATCTGTCATAATAACCGGAATGCTTGTGTTTCCTTCAATTATTGTTGAGATAAAGTTAATATTAGTATTTTCATCGGCCACAATAAACTGACGGGTTGCTTCCGCCCATATTTCAATCTTTTTTTGCTCTTCAGCAGCTAAAGATTTAGCCAAACGATTTGTAAATAGTGTGGAAACTAACACAATGGCTATCGCAATTAATATAAAAACTAATTTCAACCGTTGAGCTATTTCGTATAATTTATTGATATGAAGCATTACACTAATTTAATTTGTTAGAATGTTACTTTTTTGAAACGTCAAATATAGCAAAAAAGTATGAATTGAAAGTCAATTTTTCGTATGCATAATTTGTAGTATCTTTGCTGAAAATATTTCAATCCTATATTTAAGACGATTAATCTCATAATCAGTCTTTAATTAAAACAAAAAGAATTCAAATCATGCATAAATCCGGTTTTGTAAATATCGTTGGCAATCCTAATGTTGGTAAATCTACATTAATGAACGCATTGGTTGGTGAGCGAATCTCTATCATTACTTCAAAAGCTCAAACAACGCGTCACAGAATATTAGGAATCGTTAATGGCGATGATTTTCAGATAGTTTACTCGGACACTCCCGGAGTTTTGAAACCAAACTACCGACTTCAGGAAT
>JBBQMQ010000075.1:0-12093 GCA_038329115.1 Bacteroidales bacterium | reverse complement strand
GCGTTCACATGACACAAATTCGTATCGCGAAATTTATCAATTTGGCAAAAAAGGGTATTGGGCTTACGATGTTCAAGAGAAATTCATCAATCTCCGATACCGCTTGCTACCATACATATATTCAACAGCTTGGGAAGTTACGTCGAAGAGTGGAACGTTTATGCGAGCACTATCGATGGACTTTTCGTACGATTCAAAAGTATTAGACATGAATAGCGAATATCTTTTTGGTCGTTCATTTTTGGTTGCACCTGTTACAGATTCACTATATATCAGTCGAAATAACGGAATTACCAAAATCGATTTTACGACCAAAACTTGGAAAGTATACTTGCCATCAGGTGCCGATTGGTACGATTTCTGGACAGGAAAGAAAATCAGTGGCGGAGTGGAAATTAATCGTGAAGTGCCTATAGATATCATGCCATTGTATGTGAAAGCTGGCTCTATTATTCCAATGGGACCATTTGTTCAATATTCTTCCGAAAAAGACCAAAGTAATTTAGAAATTCGTGTATATCCGGGTGCAGATGGTGAATTCAATTTGTATGAAGATGAAAACGATAATTACAATTATGAAAAAGGGAAATATACCACTATCAAATTTAAATGGAATGATAAAAGTCAGAAGTTAACTATCGAAGATAGAAATGGAGATTTTACCGGAATGTTAAAGTCCCGAACATTTAGTATCGTCAAAGTTGATGAAAAAAACGGTATTGATATTCAGCTTACTTCAAAACCGACGAAAACCATAAAATACGATGGTAAAATACTGATAATTTGCATATAAATAAATATTTATGAAAGAAAATAAAATTTCAATTTATTTAGTTACAACAGCCTTCCTTTCTTTGGTAACACATGCCCAAGCACAAGATAAACGTCCCAATGTGATAGTTATGATTGCTGATGACCTTGGATATGGTGATGTGAGTTGTCTTGCAAGACAAATTGTGAAAACACCAAATATCGACAGAATGGCACAACTGGGTGTAAAATTCAGTTCAGGATATGTGGCAGTTCCATTAAGTGGCCCTTCAAGAGCTTCATTTTATTCTGGACAATATCCCCAAAAAATAGGATTTTCTATAAATTCGGGTTCAATTCCAACTGATATACCATTACTTCCTGGAGTTTTAAAACAAGCTGGCTATCACACCGGTTTGTTGGGTAAATGGCATAGTAAGGGACCTATGCCTTATGAGCGGGGATGTTTTGATGAAACCTTGTGTTCAGCTAATTCAAGTCCTTTTATCGATTATTACCAACCTAAACTTGCCCGAAATGGAAAAGTTGATGTTTACAATGAATACAGTACAGACTTGTTTGCCCGTGAAGCCGAAGATTTTATTGACCGCAATAAAGACAACCCTTTTCAGTTGACTGTGGCTTTCAATGCACCTCATATTAGAAAAGTTGTTGTCGACAGACTAATTATTGAAAAAAAGTTTCTGCAAGATATAGCAGAAGGCAAACCAGCGTATGTAAGTAAAGCATCTACTGCAAGACCTGGTGATATTGAAAAATATTCAGCTCAATTTCTACCCGATTCAGCTCGTGCCGATGCCGTGGCTTGTATTACAGCACTTGATCAGGCAGTTGGTCGAATTCTGGACAAAGTACAAAAAGCAGGAATTGCAAACAATACTATTATTTTTTTCTTTGGGGACAATGGAGCACATCCCGAGAATAGGAGCGAGAACTTGCCATTAAGAGATTACAAATGGACAGATTATGAAGGAGGTATTCGAGTTCCTTTTTTTGTTGTTTATCCAGGAGTTTTCCCAGCAAGATTGGATTTCAAACAACCTGTATGCACTTTTGATATTTTTCCTACGTTAATGGCATTGACTGGTATTAAACCACCTGCAAATCTTGATGGAGTGAATCTTGTACCTTATATCACAGGGAAAAGCAAGTCTGCACCACATGATGCTTTGTTTTTCAGTTTTGAAAAAGCAGGTGCAGTTCGACAAGGAAACTGGAAATTAGTTCTAAAATATAATGAGCAGACTGAACTCTATGATTTATCGAAAGATATAAAGGAAAAAAATAATTTAGCTTCAAAAAACCAGAAGTTAGTCAATGAATTAATGATTAAATGGAAAGACTGGGCTAAAAAAACAAAGGTAACATCCCCAATTATAAATTAAAAAAAAACTTTTATAATACTATTCAAAAATAATGAAAATATCTATTGTTAAACTGTTCAAATTTACTTTTACTATTATTTCAATTGTTGTTTTACAAATTAATGTTAAGGCTCAAAACCCTTCTTTCGCAACTTATATGCCGTTGGTTATTCCTGGTGATAAACCCGATCCAACGCTAACTAAAATTGGAAATGATTTTTATTATTGTGGTTCGTCGTTTATGCTTTCACCCATCATTCACCATTCAACAGATTTGGTGCATTGGGAAGCTTTTGCTCAACCAGTAAGTGGAAAAAATATTATTTTTGGCTCAAAACCTGGTGAAGGTTGCTGGGGTGGCGATTTGGTTTATTTTGCCAATAAATACTGGTACTTTTTTGCCCGACCACGCACCATGTATTTTGTTACAGCAGATAAAATAAAAGGACCATGGACTGAACCGGTAAAAATGATTGGACCACAACAAGTTCCAATTTTGGGACAGGATAATTCAATATTTCTCGATGATGATGGTTCGATGTATTTGGTCGTAAAAAATGGGCAAGCTAATAATTGGATTATTCAATTGGGAAATGACGGTCAACCAAATGGGAAAGTTATGGATTTAAGATGGCTAAATCCTGCACCTGAATTCCCGTATAGTTGGGCAGAAGGACCGGTCATGTGGAAACACGACGGTTATTATTACTACACTTTTGCCAAAAATGCAGGAGGCGGACAAACCGTAATGAGAAGTAAAAAATTAGTTCAGGATAAATCGTCATGGGAAATTTTTGGTGATTTGTACGATGAAAATAATCCCAAAAAGTCGGAAGCACTTTTTACAGCAAACAATCACACATCACAGGCAGTTCAGCTCAACGATGGCACCAGTTGGGCAACGGTTCAATCGTATTTGAAATCCGGAAATGGCGAGTGGATAGCAACAGGACGGCAAGGAATTATGACCGAAATAAAATATGATAAATCGGGACGACCAATCGCCAATTATCCAATAAATGAACCAATGGCAGCACCAAAGTTGTCCTCAAATGGTATTCCTTGGATGGTACCTCACAGTGATTTCTTCAATTCACAATCGCTGAATGTGGAATGGCAAACACTTGGTTATACTCCAAATCCAGTATATTCGCTTACAGACCGACCAGGATGGTTGCGATTATTCGCTGATAACAAACAAAATACAATTTTGAAAAAAGATGCCGAGCATAACTATTCCTTAATTACCAAAATTGATTTTGATGCAAAGGAATTGACTTCTGAAGCAGGATTGCAAGTAATTTCGGGCGGACTTTCAACAGTCAGATTGTTTAGTTCGGTAAATACTTCCGGTGAAAAAGTAATAAAATTCAGTTATGAAATAGGGAATGTCAATTTTGAAGTAGTAAATACAATCGGGAATGACTTGTGGCTAAAATTAGTGAGAGTAAATCACATAATCGCGGGATTATATAGCGTGAATGGGTTTGAATGGAAACAAATTGGAAACACAATAGATGTAAGTGAATTTGACAAACAAAGTATCGCAAAAAATGGATGGACTGGAACCAATCAGGGAATTTATGTAAAAGGTGCTGCTGCCGATTTTGGTCTGTATATTTATCGTGAGGCTTTTACTCCGATTTTAGCTGGATGTCCAGCCAATCAGTTTGGTACAAGCAATCCTTTAAGCAATGAAGTGTTGGATAATATTCACAACAATGATTGGGCACTTTACGCTGGAGTAGAATTTGGCAATAACGCTTATCCACTAAAAGTTCAGGCAATTGAAATAACAGCAGCGTGCAAAAATTCTATGGGAATTATTGAGGTTTGGTTGGATTCCATACAAACTGGCAGAAAACTGGTTGAGTGTCCGATTTCTTCGACCGGCAGTTTGAGTACATTCAGAACTTTTAAAGCTAATGTCCCTGAAACAACTGGAAATCATGATATTTACCTCCGATTTATTGGTAAAGGTAAAGATAAAATTATGGTATTGAAGTCATTTCGATTTATTGGGAAAAATAGTATTTAAAATCACTTAAGTTCAACATAAGGATTAAAATAATTTTAGTTAAGTGTAATTTAGATGGAGCACTCTATTCGAAAAATAAACATCAAACGAATAAAATGGAAAGTTTTCACATCACTACATTTTTTTACAGATAACAACAATTTTGTTGGCATAAACCCAAGCAATCAAGTTTACAACAGAATATAATAAAAACAAGGGCTCCTTCCTCAGCCGGATAGCTTGGCTTATGGCGGTGGCGGGTAGTTTTTGGACATTTGAAAAAAGGTTTTATTTTAGACATAACTATTTTAAAACCAATCAAATATAAACATAAATTATGAAGAAGGTATTTTTATTTTTATTGCCCATGCTTATTTTATCATGTAGTGAAAAAGAACAAATCATTACACTATCTGATACAAGTGTGACAATTTTTTATGACGGGACAAAACAGCTCTCAGTGAATTATAGTTCAGATGAATTAAAGTCAATAACTTATAATTATACGTCTAGTGACCCAACCATTGTTTCTGTCTCAAAAACAGGGTTAGTGTCAGGTGTCTCAATTGGAACAGCTACAGTCAAAATAACTTCAACAGATGGCAAGTATTCCGACGAATGTGCTTTTACGGTAAGTACTAAATCAACTTTATACAAAGAACCATATACAGTGTTCGGTTCTTTTATTTCGTCAGTAAAATCAAGAGAGACAAGAACACTTTATAGTGAAACAACCACAACATTAACTTATACAGACTTAAATTCAAATGTTCGAAATGTTATATATTTGTTTGAAAATGAAAGATCTAAATCTGCATTAGTTATGTTGACACAAACACCAAATATAGCTTCAGAAGTGCCAACATTTTTACTTGAATGATATCAGTATTTAGGAACTTCAGGTTCATTTTACATTTATACAGATAGAAAATCAGGTATTGGAGTCGGATTGACTGTGGATGTTAATCTAGGTCTATGTGTAATGTATATCCCACCGTCTTCTTCAAGTGCTGTTCAAATGCAAAAAATAAAGAATTCTATTAACCAAACATCCTTTACTACCAATTCAAACGAATATTTATCTTCAGGATTACATAAAGTTATGTCTCAGAAAACTCATTGAGAAATAACCGACTAAAAATTCATAACAAATAAAGATTATGAACGAGTACCGAAAACTGGTTAGCCAAGCCAATACCACGAGAGCTTATCGGAGTTCGACAGTTTTAGGGTATTGGCAGGTAGTTTAAGTCGTTATGAGCAAATGTAAAAAAAGATAATCACCTGAAAATTTTCACTATATAAAAACAAAAGCGAAACCTTAATACCATATTATTGAGCAATTTAGTAATAATCAACAATTATGTTTATATCGATGTCCAATAGTGCCAAAAGCATATTTCTGTTTACTTGTTTACTGTGGCTGATAACAGCACAGCTTCAGGCACAAAGCCCATCGTTTGCGACATTTATGCCCCTTGTGATACCCGGTGACAAACCCGACCCAACACTTACTAAAGTTGGTAATGATTTTTATTATTGTGGATCATCTTTTTCTCTTTCCCCTATCATTCATCATTCCACCGATTTGGTTCATTGGGAGGCGATTTCTCAACCCGTAAGTACTACTTGGTCGTCTTACGGTTCAAAGCCCGGAAGTGGTTGCTGGGGAGGCAATCTGGCTTATTTTGCAAATAAATACTGGTATTTTTTTGCTCGACCCGGAACGATGTATTTTGTTACTGCACAAAACATTAAAGGTCCCTGGAGTTCGCCTGTAAAAATGAACGGTCCGCCACAAGTTCCAACTTTGGGTCAGGATAACTCAATATTTATTGACGATGAAGGTTCGTGGTATTTGGTTGTAAAAAACGGGCAGCCTAACAATTGGATTATTCAACTTGGAAATGATGGACAGCCCAATGGCAAGGTTCTGAATTTATGTTGGTTAAACCCAGCACCAACATATCCTAATGGCTGGGCTGAAGGACCAACTATGTGGAAATACAAGGGCTATTATTATTACACTTTTGCCCAAAATGCCGGTGGTGGACAGTTTGTTATGAGAAACAAAGTTTTGGTAGAGAATCAATCAAGTTGGGAAATTTTAGGTAATTTTTATAATGTAAATGATCCTAAAAAGTCTCAATCGTTGTTTACCTCCATAAATCATACGTCACAGGTTGTAATGCTCAATGATAGCACCAGTTGGGCAACCGTTCAATCGTTTTTAAAATCGAATGGAAGCTCAGAATGGGTTGGAGTCGGTCGTCAAGGCATTATGACTCAGGTTTTATACGATTCGAATGGCAAACCTACAGCAAATTATCCGATAAATGAAGCGATGACTGCACCAAAACTATCTTCGAATGGTATTCCATGGATGGTTCCGCATGCTGATTACTTCAATTCTGTTACGTTGAATCCCGAATGGCATACGCTGAATTATACCCCAAATAAGGTATATTCATTAACTGACCGTTCTGGCTGGCTTCGATTATTTCCCAATAACAGTCAAAACACATTGTTGAAGAAAGATGCAGAACACAATTATTCACTGATCACAAAACTCGATTTTGATGCAAAAACAAGTACCTCAGAGGCAGGTTTGCAGATTATTTCAAGTGGTCAGGTTATTATAGCTCATCTATTTAGTACACTAAATGCAAGTGGATTTAAAATAATAAAATTTGCTCTTGATACAACAGGAATTACTTATGAAACACCAAATACGGCTGGAAATGTAGTTTGGTTAAAGGTAGTTCGTGTAAATCATTTTCTCACCGGTTATTACAGCCCTAATGGCTTTGATTGGACTCAGGTTGGTTCGACTATTGATGTCAGTTTATTAGATAAACAACCTATTAGCGCATCAGGTTGGACAGGAAATACACAGGGAATTTATGTAAAGGAAGCTGCCGCGGATTTTGACCTATACATTTATCGTGAAGCATATACACCTATTTTACCTGAATGTCCGACTAATCAGTTTGGTGTAACTTCGACTACTGGAAGTGGAATCTTGGATAATATTTACAACAACTTTTGGGCACTTTATGCCGGGGTTGAATTTGGCGATGAAAGTTATCCGACAAAACCGTTGGCATTTGAAGCTGCTGCAGCTTCTATCGGTTCAGGCAATATTGAGGTTTGGCTGGATTCTATTCAAACAGGTACAAAACTGGTCGATTGTCCAATTACTTCCACTGGAAGTTTAACAACTTATAATAGATTTACTGTCAACGTACCCGAACTTGCTGGTAATCACGATATATATCTCCGATTTACAGGTGCAGGAACGAGTAAATTGTTTGTTTTAAAGTCTATTCGGTTCGTTGGAACACTTAAAACACTAACCAAAACACCTGATTTAGTTATTAAAAACGAATCGTTAACAATTTATCCAAACCCTGCAAATAATGAAATTACAATTCTCAGTAAGAATCCTTTTTCGGCAGTTAAGATTTACGATGCTTTGGGAAAGTCGATTTTTTATAATTCATTGAATGAACCAACCACAAGAAAAACATTTTTCATAAATTTTCAAACCGGTAAATATATTATCGAAACGGTTGGAAAATCAGGAAACGAAACAACCACATTTTTACTAAAAAGGAACTGAAAAAATATTAATCAAATTAATTAAATAATTCTATCAATTTATGAGAAAGACATTGTGTTTTTTAATCTTGTCATTCACCTTTTTAAGCTTTTCAAACTCTTCAGTAAACAAAACAACAATTCAAAATCCATGCAAACTGGATTTAACAAAAGTTCGTGGATTTAATTATACTCCTGCATTTATTGAAAACAAACAGAAGGAAGATTGCTGGGTGAGGTACAATAAATCGGTTATTGAACATGACCTTGATTTAGCCAAAAGTTTGAATTTGAATCAGGTTCGAGTTTTTTTGCGTTACAGTGCTTATCAACAGGTCAAAGATTCACTTGCCGAGCGACTTCAACATTTTATACGTGAAAGCAATAAACGTGGAATGGGAGTTATGTTGGTTCTTGATAAACGCTCGCCGTGGGATAAAGACACAACGCTTCGCCCGTTGGCAAGGCAATTTGTGGAGTTTCTTACCAAAGCCGCTTCAGGTCAACCCGGACTCATTATGTGGGATGTAATGAATGAACCTGATTATCCAACCACTTCAAAAGAGTTAACTCAGAAAAATTTCAATAATTGTAAATTTATGTCCAGACTTTTCCATGAGTTAGATAAAAAAACGCCAATTACTACCGGAATGGCTTATCTTGATGGAATGGAAGAACTGGCAGATTATGTTGATGTACTTCAATTTCACGATTATGAGAATACGCGTGAAAAGATTCGTAAAAACATCGACCGTGCAAAAAGATTTGCAGCTAAAGTTGGGAAACCATTAATCAACGGTGAAATTGGTTGTATATGCCGTGCAAATCCATACGATGTTGCTTTGGAGGAATTCTCAAAAGGCGGTGTGGGTTGGTATCTCTGGGAGTTAATGATAGTCAGAAATGGCTGGGGTGTGGTTCATGGCGTATTTTATGAAGATGGAACTGTGCGCGATCCATCCATTGTAGCAGCAATACTTGGATTTTACAGAAAAAGAGATGCTAATATTCTCCCTGCAGTTCCCGATTATGAAGGTTGGGTAACAAAAACTGTTGATAAAGGCAATCAATGGTTGTTTGATGCTAATGCTTCCTGGAAAGAGGGTTTGGACATTGCTGAAACTTGTGCAAACCTAATGGAATCTGCAGAATTAGTAGCTATGCGTACACCTCCCACACAGGAAGTGAAAATGCTTCGTGAAGGGAACACCGATTTTTCGGCATTGAAGGTATTGATAAAAAAATACATCGAAATACTTGAACCATATAAATTGAAAAAAAAGTCCTAAATCAAAATAAATTTCAATAGATTTAATCAATCCGGATAATTAATTTTTGATGGTTATGATGCAAAAAATTTATTGGAAAATGAAAACATAATTAATTCAACGAATGAAAACAACAAAAAAACTCGTATTGGGTTGTTTCCTTACTGGTATTCAAATATTTAATGCCTCGATGGTTGCCCAAAAGCCTATTTATTTAGATGTAAATCAACCCATTGAAAAACGAGTTGAAAACGCTTTATCGCTTATGACAACTGAGGAAAAAGTAGCCATGTGTCATGCTCAGTCAAAATTCAGTTCCAAGGGGGTTGGACGTCTGGGAATTCCGGACGTTTGGACTATGGATGGTCCTCATGGTATTCGTCAGGAATCACTTTGGGACAAATGGACAAGTGCCGGTTTTACAAACGATTCGTGCACTGCATTTCCGGCATTGACTTGTCTTGCAGCATCATTTAATCCTGAAATGGCTTTGCTTTATGGCAAATCTGTTGGTGAAGAAGCACGGTATCGTGATAAAACTGTTTTATTGGGTCCGGGAGTGAATATTTACAGAACTCCATTGAATGGACGGAATTTTGAATATATGGGCGAAGATCCATATCTTGCTTCACGCATGGTTGTTCCTTATATTCAAGGTGTTCAGCAAAACGGGGTTGCAGCTTGTGTGAAACACTTTGCTTTAAATAATCAGGAAGAACAACGCAATTCAATTAATGTACTGGTTAGTGACCGTGCATTGAATGAAATATATTTACCGGCTTTTAAAGCGGCTGTTATAGAAGGAAAAGCATGGTCGATTATGGGTTCCTACAATCAGTTTCGGGGCGAACATTGCTGCCATAACGATTTGTTGTTGAATAAAATATTGAAATCGGACTGGAAATTCGATGGCGTTGTTATCAGCGATTGGGGCGGTGTTCACAATACTGATCAGGCAGTAAATAACGGACTGGATTTAGAAATGGGAACTTCAACCAATGGTTTGACTACTGATGGAACGCTTACTTATTCTGAATATTATCTGGCAAATCCATTTTTGAAAGGGTTAAAATCCGGGAAATACAGCGAACAAATTTTGAACGACAAAGTCAGTCGTATTTTGCGCATGATTTTCCGAACCACTATGAGTGCCAATCGTCCTTTTGGCAAATTTGTAAGTCCCGAACACTCCGAAGCTGCCCGTAAAATTGCTGAGCAGGGAATTGTTTTATTGAAAAATGAAAAAGAAATACTTCCAATCGCGGTTGGTAAATATAAAAAAATAGCTGTTATTGGCGAAAATGCAACAAAAAGTTTAGTAATTGGTGGAGGTTCTTCATCGCTTAAAGCGGCTTATGAGGTTTCACCTTACGATGGATTGATAAAAAAATATGGAAAGGACTTTATTACCTTTAGTCAGGGGTATGCTTCGACCAATCCGGACAATAAAAAAGAACTTATCTCGACAATAAAATCTGATTCTTTATTTAATGCTGCGCTTGAAACAGCAAAAAAATCGGATGTGGTTTTGTTTATCGGAGGGCTAAATAAAACTCATTTTCAGGATAGTGAAGGTGCCGACCGGAAAACAATGGCTTTGTCTTTTTGGCAGGATAAATTGATAAATGCACTATTTAAAGTCAACAAAAATGTGGTTGTAATTTTATGTAGCGGAAATGCCGTAGAAATGCCTTGGTTGAAAGAAGTTCCTGCTATTGTTCAAAGTTGGTATCTCGGTTCGGAAGCTGGCAATGCATTAGCAAATATTATTTCGGGCGAGGTGAATCCCTCAGGCAAATTACCATTTTCATTTCCTAAAAAGCTGGAAGATAATGCCGCACAATCATACGGACAAATTTCATATCCGGGCGAAGGAGGAAATGAGGAATACAAAGAAGATATTTTGGTGGGTTACCGGTGGTTCGACACTAAAAACATAGCGCCGTTATTTGCTTTCGGACATGGATTGTCGTACACCACTTTCGAATATGGAAAACTATCCACCGATAAATCGACTTACACTGCCGATGAGCAAATAAAACTCACTTTCACAATTAAGAATACGGGAAAAGTAAAAGGTGCAGAAGCTGTTCAGGTATATGTAAACGATGAAAAATGTTCCGTTCTTCGTCCTTCCAAGGAGTTGAAGGCTTTTACAAAAGTAATGCTTGAAGTGGGTGAAACTAAGCAGGTAGAACTGAATATGTTGGTAAAAGATTGGGCATTTTATAACGACAAAACCAGTAACTGGGAACTTGAACCTGGCAAATTCAACCTGTTAGTGGGAGCTTCATCAGCTGATATTCGTCAAAGAACGATCATAACTATAAATTAATGAATCTCAACTTAATAATTTACTCATAAATTCGCATTTTTGTTACCTAAAAAACCAACCCAGTCCTGCCGGATATGCTTCTTAATTGAGAAAAAAGGTTATGCTGGTTGTTGGGATATGTATTACGAGTGTTCGGAAAAATGCCAAAATAAATTTTGAAAATTTAAAATCGAAACTATAATACCTATTAATCAATTATTAATCAAATAAAAAAATCAACAAAATGAAAAAAACATTTAAACTTCACAATGCTTTATTGTTAGTTTTATTGGTGCTAACATCTAGTGGCGTTTTTAAAACAAGCGTTAAAAATCCAATTGTAAATTGTTCTAATTTGGATTCTATTAATTTAGTTTTAAATCAAAGAATGATGGATGGATATATAAAATATGTTGAAGAATATGATCGAGTTATACCAATTTTTGGAATAAAATCGATTAATGCAAAATTATATCAAACTAAAATTGAAGAACTTAAAATTTCTCGAAGTGTATTTGAAAAATACAACATAGAATTACTGAAAATATTAGTTGAAGATTCTGAATATAATCAATTACAAAAAGCAAAAGCTAGTAAAGAAGAAAAGTCTGTTGTGTATGATAGATTGTGGAAAACAAATTCTATGTATAGAGATGCACGAATAAAAACAGACAAATCATTAAATGAATCAAATTTATTGACTTTGAAATACATATACAACCAATACAAATCTGAAAATAAATTATTCCCAACTGAATT
>JBBQMQ010000074.1:0-12094 GCA_038329115.1 Bacteroidales bacterium | reverse complement strand
CCGGGTAACTAATACTTTTTAATTTAGTAGCCGTTTAAAATCCAATATATGAAAATTCCCAACATAAAAATACCGGAAAAACTTGAACCTTTTAAAGGAGTGTTCTTATTTGCAGTGATTCTTATGGCTTCCAATTTTTTTTGGAAATACAATATATTGGGCGACGAAGCCAGTGAATTGGATTCAGTGGTAACACTTTGGGGATTTGACATTTCCGCACCATTTATCTGGATGGCAAAAAATG
This sequence comes from Bacteroidales bacterium, assembly GCA_038329115.1. Taxonomy (GTDB): domain Bacteria; phylum Bacteroidota; class Bacteroidia; order Bacteroidales; family Paludibacteraceae; genus Paludibacter. The sequence goes on along the minus strand of JBBQMQ010000074.1, from coordinate 11,850 downwards.
TAACGCATGCTTCGTTTATTATTCTGAACTTTATCGGGAGCGATATCAGTTTAATGCCCGCTAATATACTTCGTCATGCCAACGGCAATTCGGTTCAAATAATATGGGCGTGCACAGGAATAAAACAGGGATATATTTTTCTTTGCATTATCGCTTTTTATCGGGGACCGTGGCTTAAAAAGCTCTGGTATATTCCGTTGGGATTGTTAGTGGTTTATGTGTTCAACATCTTCAGAATTTCGTTTATCGTAGGTGTTGTAGGCAAACATCCAGATTGGTTTCATTTTCTGCACATGTATGCTTTTAAATATGCTTTTTATTTGCTGATTTTCCTCATGTGGGTACTTTGGGAAGAAAAAATTGCCGGAAAGAGACCAATAAATGAAGCGACTGTAATATTGAACCATTCAAACACTACTGATTAGACTTTTTAACCCTGTTTTTTTAAAACGCTCTCAAATGTTTCAGCAGTTCTTATTTTAGTGCCAACTTTTTCACCGCATCGTATACCGGCACCAAATAACCGTTGTCGAAATGGCAAAGCAAGCAGATATTTCCTATCGGTTTGGCGCTAATCCATTCCAGATTCAATTCCAATCCATCATATTTTACTTTTGAGAGAAAACAATTTCCTACTTTGAAAAGCAAATCGTAATCCTGCGTTTCGAAAGTCAACTTCATTTTATCAAAGTTTTCGGCTTCCAATGTACATTGGTATACAGCCTGTTCGGCACATTCCGTACGCAAATACAGTGCCTTTTGTTTTAAAACCGGCGAATAACTTTTTTGAGCCGTAAGCTGTGAAGGTGGGATTTTCCCTGTAAAAATCACTTCATCGTCTTGTTTGATTTGAATTTCCGAAATATAATCCGCCAGCAATTGTGACTCGTGAATCAAATCGTTATAATGAAAAAAATCTTCCCAGTTATTGAAAATAGTGGCATCCTTCGGCATATAATTGCCCAGTGCAAGTTCGGCAGCGACACCGGTAAGTTGAATATGGATTGTGGACATTAAACTAAAGTTTATAACTATCTGCTTTCTGAAAATACTTTCAACCTCTCCTCCAAAACCGGCATTTGATTCATTCGAACAAATGAAACGCAGGCCCGAAGTCCGTTAGGATTTTCGCTGCCGGTAATGGCAAGGGATATGGCACTGATGCCGTAATACAAAAATTCCTTCATTAATTCACCACTCGTCATGCCCGGATATGCAATGGTAAAATAAAAGCCGTCAGCCAATTCGCAATCATCGTCGGTATATACAATGTAAAAACCGTATTTCAAGAACAAGGCTTTCATGATTTTTGCCTTTTCCATATAAGGATGTAAAGCCGCTGCAAAATCAATTTGTCCATCATTCACAGCTTTCAAAGTTGCCGCCAATGCATATTGTGCTGTATGCGATGTCCCGGCAGTTGTGGCATAGAGAATGCCATACGAAATAAAATTCCCAAGAAGATCGTTGCTAAAATACTTTTTCAAGTTCGGATAATGGCGTGATCGCAGCTTTTCAGAAGTAATCATCATCCCAATCCGCTGTCCGGCGTAACTGAATATTTTAGACGCTGAAAGCAGTAAAATATAATTATCGGTATACTGTGCAACAGATGGTTGAAACGGTGGAATGCCCGGTTTACCATAATCCTGCCGAAAATCCATTCCAAAATAGGCCAGATCTTCAATCACAATCACATCATATTTTGTTGCAAGTTCGCCAATAGTTTTCAGTTCACTTTCAGAAAAGCAAATCCACGACGGATTATTTGGAGACGAATAACAAATGGAACAAATGTTTCCTTCTTTCAGATACGATTCCAACTTATCGCCCAACTTATCACCCCTAAAATTCAGAATATCAAACGATTTGAAGGGCATATCCATCAACTGTAACTGCGATTTATTTACCGGAAAACCAGGATCAATAAACAGTGTATATGGTTTCTCGGCATCTGTGCGTGCTGCAGCAACTAAGGCTGCAAAACTACCCTGCATCGCTCCCACGGTCGGCACACAATTTAAAGGAGAAATATCAATATTTATAAACAGTTTTGCAAAACGGGCTATTTCTGTTTTCACAAACGGAATGCCTTCAATGTGCGGATATTGTGTTGCCAATCCTTTATCCAGCGCTTCTTTTTCAGCTGCAATAGCAACCGGCAGTGCAGGAAGACCCGGAACACCCATTTCCATGTGAATAAATTCAGTTCCGCTATGTTGTTCAATTTGTGAAACCAGCCGTCCCACTTCCCGAATTGATAAACGTGTAATTTCAGTTTCTCCGAACTGAGTGAAAAGTCTGTCAACAATTTCTTTTGGTATCATCTTATTATTTTCGTTCTATCTTTTCCAAAGTTTAAAACTTTGGAAAAGTTGAATATTATTTTTTTCGGTTATCCACCACTCTCACCGCTTTTCCTTCGCTTCTGGCAATGGTTTTCGGTTCCACCAACGTAACTTTTACGCTCAAACCAATAGCGGAATTGAGTGCATGCTCTATTTTACGAGCAAGCATTTGCAAATCACGAATGGTATCCACCATTTTGCTTTCATCCAGTTCCACTTTCAATTCAAGAGTATCCAGATTGTTTTCACGGTCTACGTAAAGCATATAATGCGCACTGGTTTCGCCCATTTCGAGTAAAACGTGTTCAATTTGAGATGGGAACAGATTCACGCCGCGGATAATCAACATATCGTCGCTGCGTCCGGTAATTTTTTTCATACGAACGGTTGTTCTTCCACATTCGCATCTTTCTTTATTTAAAGTAGATAAATCGCGCGTATTATACCGCAGCAATGGAATTCCTTCTTTCGTTAGCGTTGTAAAAACCAATTCACCTTCTTCTCCATCTTTCATGGAAAGTTTCGTATCGGGGTGTACAATTTCGGGAAAGAAATGATCTTCGTGAACGTGCAGACCGGTGTGAAATTCACAGTCATTAGCCACACCAGGACCCATGATTTCGCTTAATCCGTAAATATCATACGCTTTGATTCCCCATTTTTTCTCCAGTTCAAGACGCATATTTTCGGTCCAGGGCTCTGCACCAAAAACACCAATTTTCAACTTCATATCATCAAGGGAATAACCATTCTCGGCCAGTGCATCGGCCAAATGAAGTGCATAAGAAGGTGTACAAGCCAGTACCGTTGAACCAAAATCGGACATTAACTGCAACTGCCGACGTGTGTTTCCTCCTGAAATAGGAATAACTGTTGCACCAACCGTTTCGGCTCCATAATGAACACCCAAACCGCCTGTAAACAAGCCGTAGCCATACGATACCTGCAGAATATCGTCCGACGAAATTCCGGCCATAGCAAGGCAACGAGCCAATACTTCGCGCCAGTTTTCAATATCATTTTTAGTATAACCTACAGTGGTTGGTTTTCCGGTTGTTCCGCTCGAAGCATGAACCCTCACGATTTCTTTCATCGGAACAGCAAACAAATTGAAAGGATAATGATCCCGCAAATCGGTTTTATACGTAAACGGCAGTTTTACAATATCATCTATTGTCTGAATATCCGAAGGTTTAACTGCCATTTCGTCCATTCGGCGTCGGTAAAACTCAACGTTATTATAAACACGATTGACTAACTCTTTCAGTCGTTCACTTTGCAGATTCCGTATCTCTTCACGGCTTAAGCATTCTATTTCTTTGTTCCAAATCATATTATTGTGTGATTTTTGCTTTGATTTTGTCTTGATTTTTGGTTCTTTGGTCATTTCAAATCTTCTTCGCTAATTGATTTCAAATTATTATTTTTAACAATTTCAATAGCTTTTTCGCTGTTATCGGTTCGAATCATCAGAATTGATTTGCTGCCAAAGCTAAAGGCATACACATATTCAATACAAATATCGGCAGCAGTAAATAAATCGAGAATATGTGACATAGAACCGGGTTCAGCTGCCATTTCGAGTGAAAGAATTTCGTGTACACGAACCGTAAATTGTTCGGCACGAAGAACCTGCATGGCTTTTTCAGGATCGGAAACAATAGCACGTAATATGCCATAATCGCTTGAATCGGCAACGGTAAGTGCCACAATGTTGATATTGTTTTTAGCCAAAACGGACAGGATTTGATTCAGGTGTCCCGTTTTGTTTTCCAGAAAAACGGAAAGTTGACGAATGGTCATGGTATCAGATTTTTAGTGAGTGATTTAGAACAAAAAATAAACCTTGCAAATTTAAACAATTAGATTTACAAGGTTATCATTATTACGAAGAAATTTTAATGCATTCGAAACTTTTTTACAATTCGTTTTTCAGAAATCTGCCGGTTTCGCTGGTTGGGTGGTTCGCAACTTCCTGTGGCGTTCCTGTTACAATAATTTTTCCACCGGCTGCACCACCTTCGGGACCAATGTCAATAATATGATCGGTAACTTTGATTACATCCATGTTATGCTCTATGATAATCACCGTATTACCTTTATTTACCAACTTATTCAACACATTCAGCAGCACCCTGATATCTTCAAAATGTAGTCCGGTAGTCGGTTCATCAAGCACATAAAGAGTTTTTCCGGTGTCCCGTTTCGAAAGTTCAGTTGCCAGTTTTACGCGTTGACTTTCACCTCCCGAAAGTGTGGTACTTGATTGTCCGAGTTTGATATAACCCAATCCAACATCCTGCAACGTTTTTATTTTATTCAGAATATTCGGTTGATTTTCGAAAAATTCCACGGCCTGATCAATGGTCATGCCGAGAACGTCGGCAATTGATTTTCCTTTAAAACGAACTTCGAGTGTCTCTTTATTATAACGTTTTCCGTCACAACTTTCGCACGGAATGTAAACGTCAGGCAAAAAATTCATTTCAATGGTTTTATAACCATTTCCACCACATACTTCGCATCGGCCTCCTGCTGTATTAAAGGAAAAACGACCGGGTTTATAACCACGTATTTTTGCTTCGGGCAATGTTACATACACATTTCTGATGTCAGAAAAGACACCCGTATAGGTTGCCGGATTTGAGCGCGGCGTGCGACCGATCGGCGATTGATCAACTTCTACAATCTTGTCAATATTATCCAATCCTTCGATACTATCATAAGGTAACGGATCCCGTAACGAACGATAAAAATTCTGACTTAGAATAGGTTGCAGTGTTTCATTAATCAACGTAGATTTTCCACTACCCGAAACGCCCGTGACACAAATCATTTTACCAAGTGGAAAAGTGACGTCAATATTTTTCAGATTATTGCCCCGTGCTCCTTTAATAATAATAGATTTTCCGTTTCCCGGACTCAATTTTTCAGGAATTTCAATGCGTTTTTTTCCAGTCAGATAATCTGAAGTCAACGTATTTGCTTTCAACATTTCGGCAGGCGTTCCCGAAAAAACAACCTCGCCTCCATGAAGTCCTGCATGCGGCCCCAAATCAACCACATAATCGGCAGCCATCATCATATCTTTGTCATGTTCAACAACAATGACAGAGTTTCCGGTGTCACGTAATTGTTTCAACGAGCGAATCAGACGTTGGTTATCGCGTTGATGCAAACCGATACTTGGTTCATCCAGAATGTAAAGCACGTTCACCAGTTGTGAACCGATTTGTGTGGCCAACCGGATACGCTGACTTTCACCACCCGAAAGTGATTGGGAACTACGATTGAGCGAAAGATAATTTAAACCGACATCCAGCAAAAACTGTAATCGGGTGCGGATTTCTTTCAGAATTTCCACCGCAATGGCTTTCTGTTTGTCCGATAAAAATTGTTCCACGTTTTCCAGCCACGCTGACAATTCGGCAATATCCATAGCTGCCAGATCTGCAATATTCTTATCGCTCATGCGAAAATGCAATGATTCTTTGCGAAGTCGCGCTCCGTTACATTCGGGACAAACAATGGATTTCGAATATTGATTTGCCCACTTTTGCTCGGTGGCGGAAGCTCCGTTATCAGCCTGCATTTCAATATATTTCAAGATACCATCGTAAGTCAGAAAATAATTTGTTCCCAGCGATTGATTTTTTATGTGCAACCGTTCTTCCGTGCCATTCATAATCTCGTCCATGGCTTCTTCAGGAATATCTGCAACCGCAGTTTTCAGCGTACAATCGTATTTTTCCAGTATAGCTTCAATCTGCCAGAAAATGCTGCTGCTTTTGTGTTTTCCCAGAGGTGAAATAGCACCGTTGTAAATACTCTGTTTCTTGTCAGGAACGATTTTGTCCATGTCAATCTTATTAACATAACCAAGTCCTTTACAATGCTGACAAGCACCGTGAGGCGAATTGAACGAAAAGTTATGCGGAGCCGGTTCGTCATACGAAATACCGCTAGTTGGACACATAAGCATTTTACTGAAATAGCGCGCCTCATCCTTATCTTTTTCCAGTATCATGACAATGCCGCTACCTTGTTGCATAGCTTTTTGCATCGATTGTTTCAAACGTGCCCGATCCTTTTCGGAAACCAACAGTTTGTCAATCACTACTTCAATATCATGATTTTTGTATCGATCCACTTTTAACCCATGTGTGGCTTCACGTATCTCACCGTCAATCCTGACATTCAGATAACCTTTTTTACGGATTTGTTCAAACAATTCTTTGTAATGTCCTTTTCGGCCACGAACCAACGGTGCCAACAAAAAAGTTTTTTTTCCTTCATACTCTTTCAAAATCAAATCCACAATCTGATCTTCGGAATATTTTACCATTTTCTCGCCGGTAACGTATGAAAAGGCTTCACCCGCCCGTGCAAAAAGTAAACGGAGGAAATCATAAATCTCGGTGGTTGTTCCAACGGTTGATCGGGGATTTTTATTCGTGGTTTTTTGTTCTATGGAAATGACAGGACTCAGTCCAGTGATTTTATCCACATCGGGACGCTCCATATTTCCAAGGAAACTACGGGCATAAGCCGAGAAAGTCTCAATATACCGTCGTTGCCCTTCAGCAAAAATAGTATCGAAAGCCAATGATGATTTACCACTGCCGCTTAAGCCTGTAATCACTGTTAATGCATCGCGCGGAATGGAAACATCAATGTTTTTTAAGTTGTGAACCCGTGCGCCTATCACTTCTACCTGCTCTGAGGTTTCGGGGGATTTTATGTCGGAATTTGTTGTCAAAACGGTCTTTTTTTAGAACTTGCAAAGATACGAAATAGTAAACGAGTAGACAAGTAAACGACTGAGCAAGTAAATTAGTTGTGTAAATAATATAAGAAAAAGAAAGTTGTTTTACTCACAGGGTAAAATTATAAATTATTGAAGCTACTTTATGTGAATTTTCCATATCTTTGAGGTTGAAAATTTTATTTATAAAATGAAAGTTTTTTGTCAATCAATAACAAACTTTTTCCTCTATGTCAAAATCAAATCTCAAGAAACATCTTCAATCACTTACACCAGAACAAATCATTGAATTACTGCTTGATATTTATGATAATAGTAAGCCAGCCAAAGAATATTTTGAATATTATTTGAGTCCCAACGAAAAGGAACAATTTGTAAAGGCTAAAGCGATAATTGTAAATGAATTCTATCCGAAGTCTAAATCCGCTGACCCAAAAACTCGGTTTTCAGTAGCAAAAAAAGCCATTTCAGATTTTAAAGCTTTGCATCCTTCGCAAGAGTTGCTCGGCGATTTGATGGTTACTTTAGCTGAAAATGCGAGTAAATTCACCTTCAATTATGGCGATATGTGGGAACAATATTACACAAGTACTGTTACAAACTTTGAAATAGCTCTTAAATTCTTAAAACAAAACAGTCTACTCGATAATTTTAAACTTCGATGTTTGGATTGTCTAAAATACGCAGAACCATGTGGATATGGATTTCCTGATGAAATGGATCAGGTGTTTTATGATTATTATTCAGAGTAAAGATTGTTCTAAAATCGTTAGATTATGTCAGAAGCAAATTCAATAAAGTTATTTGAATCAAAAAAGATTCGCAGTCATTGGGATAACAAACAGGAAAAGTGGTATTTTTCAATCGTGGATGTCATTGAGATATTGACAGACCAACCACACCATCAAGGTGCAAGAAACTATTGGAAGGTGCTGAAAAACAGACTATTTAAAGAAGGAAATCAAACGGTTACAAATTGTAACCGTTTGAAACTATTTGCCGAAGATGGTAAAATGCGGCTTACAGACGTGGCAGATACCGAGCAACTTTTTCGATTAATCCAATCTATTCCATCACCAAAAGCAGAACCGTTTAAACAATGGTTGGCACAAGTTGGTTATGAAAGAGTTCAGGAAATAGAAAATCCAGAACTGGCGCAGGAGCGAATGAAAACCTTGTATGAATTGAAAGGATATCCAAAAGATTGGATTGACAAGCGAATAAGAGGAATTGCCATTCGTCAAAATTTAACCGATGAATGGAAAGAACGTGGAGTTGCAACAGAACGTGATTTTGCCATTCTTACTGCTGAAATTTCGAAAGCCACTTTTGGTTTGACTCCTTCAGAATACAAATCTGAAAAAGGATTAACAAAGAAGAGTCACAATTTGCGAGACCACATGACTGATTTGGAACTTATTTTTACCATGTTGGGCGAAAAAGTGACTACAGAAATATCTGAAAAGGAAAAACCGGAAACATTTTCTGAAAATAAACAAGTTGCAAAACGAGGAGGAAATGTAGCGGGAAATGCTCGCCGGGAAACCGAAAAAGAATTGGGCGAGAGTATCATTTCGAAGCAAAATTTTTTAGATAATGCCTCAGATGATGAAATTAAAATGATAGAAAAATAATTTAAATTTAAAATTATGGAACAAATTAAAAGCAGACTTGCTTCCCTTCGCCAGATAATGAAAAAATCAGGAATTTCGGCTTGTATTATTCCCGGGACTGACCCACACGCAGGAGAATATATTGCCGAATACTGGAAAGAACGCGTTTGGATTTCGGGGTTCGATGGTTCGGCCGGAACAGCAGTTGTAACCTTAAACGGAGCCGGATTATGGACTGATTCACGGTATTTTCTTCATGCAGCCGAGCAACTGGAAGGCACAGGAATTGAATTAATGAAACAGGGTTTGCCCGAAACATTAGAAATTTTGCCCTGGCTTGCCACTCAGCTTAAAGCCGGTGAAAAAGTAGGCGTAAACTCACAGATGTTTTCGGTTAACGGGTATGCAGCCATGAAATCCGAACTAAATATATACAATTTAGAACTGATTTCCATTGATTTACCTGGAAAGGTTTGGAACAACAGACCAGCCTTGCCAATGAATCCGTTTTTTGTTTTTGATTCCATGTATGCCGGTAAAACTACCTCTGAAAAAATTACCATGCTTCGGGCTGAAATGAAAAAAGCCCATGCTGATATATTTGTAATCTCTGCTCTGGATGATATTGCCTGGCTCTTTAATATCCGGGGGAATGATGTTGATTATAATCCGGTGGTCATTGCTTATGCCTTAATTGAAATGGGGAAAGCAACTTTATTTATTACTCCTGAGAAACTGACTGCTGAAACAACTTCCTATCTGAAAAATCAACAAGTCGAAATTGGTGGTTATACGGAAATTTATGAATCACTTAAACATATTTCGTCTTCGAAAGCCGTGTTGATTGATGGTGGAAAGCTGAACCAGGCTTTGTTTGAATCAATTCCGGCCAAATGTATTATTCGTAATTCAATGTCGCCGGTATTTAAACTGAAAAGCGTAAAGAATGAAATTGAAATGGCAGGAGTTCGTCGCGCCATGGAAAAAGACGGAGTTGCTTTGACACGATTTTTTATGTGGTTGGAAGAAAACCTGAATTCGGGACAATTAACCGAAGTCTCTATTGATAAAAAATTATATGAATTCCGCAGCAAACAAGAAAATTTTGTGGGCGAAAGCTTCGGGACAATAGCCGGATATGCTGCGCACGGCGCCATTGTGCATTACAGTGCAACGGATGAAAGTGCTTCTACACTAAAACCTGAAAATATATTTTTGCTCGATTCCGGTGGACAATATCTTGATGGAACAACCGATATTACCCGCACCGTGGCACTCGGAACGCCATCTGCACAACAAAAAACGGACAATACACTGGTTTTGAAAGGACATATTGCATTGGCAAAAGCTATATTCCCTGCCGGCACACGCGGTTCGCAACTTGACATTCTGGCACGCAAAGCCATGTGGGATTTGGGACTAAACTACGGACATGGAACCGGACATGGAGTCGGACATTTTTTGAATGTGCATGAAGGTCCGCAAAGCATCAGGATGGATGAAAACCCAACCGTTTTGCAACCGGGCATGATGCTTTCAAACGAACCCGGCATGTACAGGACTAATGAATACGGTATCCGCATCGAAAATCTGGTGCATGTGATATTGGCACAGAAAACCGAATTCGGTCAGTTTCTTAAATTTGAAACATTAACCCTGTTTCCTATCGACCAAAATCTTATTAATTTCAATTTATTGAATAAATCGGAGATTGAATGGTTGAATGAATATCACCAACGTGTTTACGATACCATTTCTCCAAAACTGAATGAGTACGAACGTGAATGGTTGAGCAAAAAATGTAATCCATACATTCTCCCCAATTTATAATTCTCATAAAAATTAAGAATAAACAAAATAGAAATTGCCCGATAATCTGCAATTTCTATTTTGTTTTAAAAAAGAAAACCGATTTAAAGTTTAACTTCGTTGGCTAAAACATGTTTACAACGTATTTGTTTTACTCCTTATAACTGCTAAAAAAATAGTATGAAGCAATTTGATATAGAAGATACAATTCTGGGGAAAAAAGTAATAAATCCCGAAAAATACGATTATTCGCTGCTTTTCAGGATTCCAAGATCCGAAAACCGGTTGCAATACGGGATTGAATTTGACAAGTTGCCTTTCGTGGGTTTCGATGTTTGGAATTGTTACGAAGTTTCATTTCTTACAACCAATGGTTTGCCCGTTTCGCGAATGATGAAACTCGTTTATTCATCCGATAGCCAGTATCTGGTAGAATCAAAATCATTCAAGTTATACCTGAATTCGTTCAATATGGATCGATTCGGGAAAACGGTTTTAGAAGCCGAAGAGGTTGTTGGAAAGACCATTTCGCAAGATTTAAGTTTGCTGTTAGAAGCAGAAGTTTTTGTATCTTTTTTCGATGCAACCAGCGAAGTGCGAAAACCGTTTCCCTCATTTTCAACTGTAAATCTCAATCAGTTAGTTCCCGTTGAAGTTCAGGAATCGATTTTGTTTACCCAGTTTAAAGAATCGCCCGAATTACTCCGCAGTGAGCTTACTGAAACTATTCACGAATACGCTTTTCATACCGATTTATTGCGTTCCAATTGCCGCGTGACCAATCAACCCGACTGGGGCGATTTATTTGTGCAGCTAACAACGAAACACGAAATTGATTTAAGTTCGGTGATTGAATACCTAGTTTCTTTCCGCAAGGAAAACCATTTTCATGAAGAAGTAGTGGAAATGATTTACAAGCGTTTCAATGATTATTTTGAGCCGGAAAAACTTATGGTGGCAGCCATGTACACCCGACGCGGTGGCATTGATATCAACCCGATTCGGGCTTCGCACCCCGAACTGCTTGACGAAACGCTTATTAGTAAAAAACTGCGTGTAGAAAAAACGTTGAGGCAATAATTTTATGTCCGCAAATGTCGCAAATCAACACTAAACCGGATTCCAATAAATCTGATTTTTGTAAGTAAAATACAACGGAAATTTGTGCCCATTCTCAAAATTTGCATTCAAATGACTTTTAAAGTTTGGCAAATCCAAAAATCGTAGTATCTTTGCACCCGCATTACACACTTGCGGCTGTGGCGTAATTGGTAGCCGCGCCAGACTTAGGATCTGGTGCCGAGAGGCGTGGGGG
>JBBQMQ010000073.1:0-12126 GCA_038329115.1 Bacteroidales bacterium | reverse complement strand
CCTCATGCCCTCTTTCTATAAGAATTGGCAAAAGTCGTTTTCCAATGTATCCGGTTGCTCCTGTTAATAAAATTCTCATTTTTTTAAAATTAAATACCTAAATCCGCACTTTCCGCTTCAAAGATAAATAACAATTTTTGCATTAACAAGCATTTATAAATAATAGTGACAGATTGTGTGACCTGTCACCATCAATGAATCAACTATTTATATAGAACGCAAGAATCAAGAGCCAAGAAACAAGAGAAAAAACACAGTAAATGAATGTTTTACAAATTATTATGTAAGATTAATTAATTCGTTGTATATATTTCTATAAGCAATATCCATTACCCAAAAAGAACAACTATTTTTATAACAGCTGTTTACACACAAAAAAACCGCTGCCGGATAAATCCCCTACAGCGGTAATTTGAATAACAAAACAATCCTAATAAATTTACTTTTTCAATGGCACATAGCCAATTTTTTCAACGATAGCTTGTCCTTCGGCAGAAAGTACGAAATCGACAAAAGCTTTGTATTTGCTTTCTTTTGCTTTTTCGTAATAGAAAAACAAAGGACGAATGATAGGATAAGTTTTGTTCATGGCTGTTGTCATGGATGGTTCCACAAAGTTTTTACCATCGTAAGAAACATGAAGTGCTTTAATGTTTTTGTTTAAGTAAGCCAATCCTACATAACCGATTGCACCTTTGGTCTGACTAACCGATTGAACGATAGCTCCGGTTGCAGGCATACTTAGTATTGAGCTCATATAATTCTGATTCAACAATAAGTGTTCTTTGATAAAGTCGTAAGTTCCCGAACTGGTTTCGCGTGAGTAAGGAACAATTTTCAGATCCGCTCCGCCCACTTGTTTCCAATTGGTGATTTTACCTGTGAAAATTCCCTGCAATTGTGCACGTGTCAGTTTTGATACCGGATTTCCCGGGTTCACAATGATTGCCAACGCATCATAAGCAATAATTTTTTCGGTAATGGATTTACCAGCTTCCTGACATTTGACTTTTTCATCAAATTTCATACTGCGTGAAGACATGGCTATTTCAGTAGTTCCTTCGATAAGTGCCGAAATGCCAACACCACTACCACCACCGATTACGGTAACTGATTTACCTGTTTTTTTGCCAAATACTTCTGCTTCTTTTTGTGCCAACGGTAAGACTGTGTCACTACCTTTGATTTTTTGAGCATAAAATGATGGAGCAATTGTGCAAACCATCATGATTGATAAAATAAGTTTTTTCATTTTGTTTGTTTTTTATGACCCAAAACCCCTAAAAGGGGCTTAAGATCTTGTTTGTTTATTTATTGTTTTCTTGTTCCCCTTTAGGGGCAAGGGGTTTCCTGATTAAAATTTATATTGTAAACGAACTGTTACTAAGTTATCATTCACATTGCTGAAATAACCTTTTACTTTGGTTGTTTCATTTGAAACGATATCATAATAAGCCATGATACGAACGTTATTATTCATGCGGTACATGTAACCGAAACCAAGAGTTGAGTAAGCCATATCAGCTTTTCCTGTTTTAGCAGCTACACCAATTGTCGCACCTGTTATATCGGTATTAGGATCATAAAAATCATATTTCACTACAATTGAGTGTTTAGTATCAGCTATATCCTGAACAAAATTTACATATCCACCCTGAAAATTGCGGGTATAAGTTGGAGCATAGGTTGTTGCTGCAGTTGGATCAAAACCATTAGGGCTTGCAGAACTTGAACTTGTACCTGATTGAGTACCTGTGATATATTCCGCACGCAGCTGTGTAAGACCCAAGTCGGATGCAATGCTAAATTGTCCGTCAACACCATAATACGTTCTTGGAGCAGAACCATTGGCTTTTGTACCCACATTGCGACTGAATGCACCACTTTTCATTACATAAACGTTTGTATCTTGTTGAAGTATGGTTCCGGCATACATTGAAACTCCAATACCATATTTCATAACCGGAGTAGAATTAGTATATGTCAGGTGACCTGCGAAGTCTTTCGTGCTTTTATAATCTTTGGAAATTGCATTTCCTGCAACCAAACCGGCTTCCAGTTTCAACACATTCCATGGAGAAGTTTTAGGTGCCTGAATAGTAAGCATTCCCCCCATTGTTTTTTCATCAGGAAATAAGGTCTGAATAAGACGGCTCCGTTCAGGGGATTCCAGTTTAGAGGAAGAATAACCAATTTCGTATCCGAATGGATTATCGAAAACACCACCTTTTAATGCAAATACGTTCACCCAAGGATCAAGTACGTTTAAATAAACGTCTTTGGTTTTCAAACCACTTTCCGAAATATCAAATTCGATAACTGCCTGGCAACCGAAATCTTCGTAGGTTGCTTTCAGACGACCACGACGAACTCCAAAGCGGTTGTAATTGCCATTCACTGTTTTTTCGGTTCCATAAGGATTTATCCCCACTTTCATGTCATTCGTTTTACTCATCAATGAGTCCAGTTGAGAAGTTTGCCATTGAGCCTGAATGTAACCGCTGAATTTTAATTTCTTCAATTGAAAGATGCCATCTTCAATGTTTGTCAGGCGTTGCTCGTGCAAAGCAAGCGTGTCCACTTTCTCAGCATCCTGAGCTTTTACCGCAAAGGTAGAGCTTACAAGAGCTAAAACAATTGCCAAATTTTTTAGAGTCAATTTCATTTCCATTTTTTTATTTTTAAAATTTATTTGTTTCAATTTCTCGGTGCAAAGAAACAACTGTCAAATTACAGTGTTTTGTCAAATGTGTTACATTGTTATTACAAAAACAATTACGAAAAAAAACGTTTAAAAAGAATCAAACTGTATTTTTTTGCACCTTTAAAAAATCAACCTTTTGAAACCAAAAAGCCCCCGAACAATTCGGAGGCTTTGCTTAAAAGAATCAAAATCCTATTCTGCCAAAGTAATACTTCCTGCCAATTTTCTCGAAGAAGTATAATTCGTTTTTGTTGCAGACTGAAAGAACAAATTGAATAACAGTTGGCCGACGGGGAATAGTTTTTATTCAGCTTTTATACAGAGTTTTCTTAAACCAAAAAGCCACATTCACCAACCCAATCATCACCGGAACTTCCACCAAAGGCCCGATTACGGCTGTAAACGCTTCACCTGAATTGATTCCAAAAATGGCTATGGCAACCGCAATAGCCAGTTCAAAATTATTGCTGGCTGCTGTAAATGAAAGTGTTGTTGATTGCTCGTAAGTTGCGCCCATTTTTTTGCTCATAAAGAATGAAAGTACAAACATAACTACGAAATAAATAACCAACGGAACGGCAATTCGGATCACGTCGAATGGGATTTTGACAATATATTCACCTTTGAGCGAAAACATAACTATTATGGTAAACAGCAAAGCAATAAGTGTGAGTGGTGATATTTTCGGAACAAATTTTGTTTCGTACCACTGAACACTTTTTACACGAATCAGAATAAAACGAGTCAGAAATCCCGCCAACATTGGGATTCCAAGATAAATGAATACGCTTTTGGCAATCGCACCCATCGTTATTTTAGCAACAGAATCATTCACCGGAAGTCCAAACCAACCAGGCAACACCGCAATAAAAATGTATGCATAAACCGAGAAAAGGAGCACCTGAAAAAGCGAATTGAATGCCACCAGTCCTGCAGCATATTGGCGGTCGCCTTTGGCAAGGTCGTTCCACACAATCACCATGGCGATGCAACGTGCCAGACCAATCAAAATCAATCCGTACATATATTCAATGTTGAACTGAAGGAAAATAATGGCGAGCAAAAACATCAATAACGGACCAATAATCCAGTTTTGAACCAGTGACAACCCGAGAATTTTGGTGTTTTTGAACACATCGCCCATTTCTTCATACTTCACTCTTGCCAAAGGCGGATACATCATAATGATTAATCCGATAGCTATTGGAATGTTGGTGGTTCCTATCGAAAAACTATTCCAGAATGATGCCACACCTGGACTTGACCAACCGGCAAAAACGCCGATAAACATGGCAAGGAAAATCCAAAGTGTCAGGTAGCGGTCGAAAAATTTGAGTTTAGGATTTGAAGTTGACATTGTTTATGTTTTTTAGTTCTTAGTGAATTTAGATATTACAAATCCAGATAATGAGCCTAATATCAAAGTCATACTTATGATTGGAATTAACGAAAATGGTTCTTTCCAGCCTATTAAAATGGCACATGGCAAAATGGTCAGCAAGGAAATAATTATACCTTTCAAACTCCCATTGATTTTCCAACTGATAGAGGAAATAAAAATTCCGACAACTACCCACATTGTAAAAGCAGAAAGATTTGCATCCCAAGTCAGATTTTGAAGAATCATTGGTATTACATCAATAATTCCAGCACAAAGACCTACTAATGCTCCAATAAGTATTTCTTTACTCTTTTTCATAATTGCGGCTTTATTTGTTCTATGTAAAGTTTATAAAATGCAGCTTTAATCTCGTCACAAACCCGGTGAAATTCGCTCCAGATAAATTGTTCGTTTCCAACGGCGTGACTCGGATCGTCAAATCCAATATGCAGCCGGTGTTTTACTTTTCCAATAAATGCCGGACAAGCCTCATTCGCGCCGCCGCAAACGGTTATCACATAATCCCATTCTTCACCAAGATATTTATCAATTGAATCCGATGTGTGTTTGCTGATGTCGATGCCCGAACTCCGCATAACCGCTACGGCTTTTTCATTTAATTTACCCGATGCCTGCGTTCCGGCCGAACAAACGGTTAGTTTTTTGTCGAATGATTGCAACCAGCCGTGCGCCATTTGGCTGCGGCAACTGTTTCCTGTACAAAGAATTAAAACTTTCATATTTCTTTTATTTACAATTCGTTTCACAATTTGAGTCTACACATTCAATTTCTTCAAAAAAAGAATCCAGCAATTTTTTATATCTTGAAATTGTTGAACCGCACAAGCAATAATTCACTTTCAATCCTTCCACTTCTCCCTGAATTAATCCTAGCTTTTTTAATTCCTGCAAATGTTGTGAAACTGTGGTTCGGCTCAGCGGCAATTTATCCGAAATATCGCCCGAAATACAGGTCTTTGTTTCTGCCAGATACCTCAAAACAGCCAATCGGGCCGGATGTGAAATTACTTTGGCAAAAGTTGCCAACTCTTGCAGCTCATTATCAAATACTTCTGCTTTTGTCATTTTATCTATGTTTTATGTCGCAAACATACGACATTATTTTGCAGAAAAAAAGAGAATCGTATTAAATTTGTGTTACATTTCTCCCCTTCAATGAGTATATGAGTAGGTTTGCCATCGTTGTTGGTAATGGCTTTGTCTTTTACTTCTTCTAAAATGGGGATTTTGTTTTCGGTTTATTGGGATGTACTATATTGAGCAGGGTTTCATTCTGTGTGCTATCACTCTCATTATTGAAATGCTCTACAAGTAAAAACAAACGAGAAATCGAAGCTAAACCTTTCAGCGCAAAATAAAAAGTATCCGAAATTTCTATCTCATCAAGAAAAGTGCAAAATGCTTCTGTGAGATTCAACTCTTTTTTTCTAAAAAGAAGTAAAGCCTTTTCACTTAAAAATTGATAAAATTCATAATCAGTAATTTTCTCATCTACCGGAAAAATATCAGACACTTTTGGCAAAATAATTTCGGCAACATCCTCTTTCTGTTCCTGGAGGTTCACATATTTAAATAGCTTAATCAATCCATAATCAGAATACTGCAAGCTATATTCATTTAGCTTTTGCGTGTAATTTTTTGTTATACCTTTTCTTAAAATTATAAGTTCTAGAAATGATGTAAAAGCAGTTTTGCCAATTTCTTTCTCCAATTTTTTCCAATCTTTAATAGCTTTATTTTCATAAGACTTTAACTTTTCAAATATATTATCAAAAAGTTTTTCTGTACTCTTCGAAATCGGGGTTCCTGCTTTAAGTCCTAAAAATTTTGCATTAATTTGCTTGTCTTCATATTCTATATCAATTTCATCCTTCCATTCATTAATATACTTATCAATCAGGTTATCATCGCACATCCGCAAGCAAATTTCTTCGCAAAGTGAATTAATTTTATCATGATTTTCTTGATTACCATTTTTAAAATCAGTCTCAACTAAATCTAAAAACTCATCGCGCAATATATCGAGTGCTACTCCATCATACTCATCCTCATACTTATCCTCTTCTTCCATTCCCACAATAAAATCAAAATTTCCTTTCCCCACTGCTTTTTCGAGCTGATTGATAATCTGTCTCTCTCTCGTTTCATTGTCGAAACCTGAATTTACATACAATGGCTTTCCATCTTTACCACATTCAATTTCAATTAGTTCTATTTCGTCGGTATCTTCCTCGAGCATAAAACGGGTAGTTTGTGTAAACTCCTTACAGGGTTTAAAACCCAACTCCTCTGCATAAGCCAATGCCGCATATATAATATTGTGTGCCAAAGCATACTCCACAGAAATTATCTTGTCATTATCTTCGAATCTTTGCAGTAATTCTTCGTATTCAACTTTGTCAATGTTAAATCTAAATCCGGAATCCTTCACTCCCAAACAACCCAAATCGACTAAATAGAAACACACCGTTAAATTGCCATTGGCGTGTTGTCGAGCAACGATTATTTGTGAAAATTTATTATTTAGCCAGGATTTATTTATCCTACACTCGTATATGGGCAGGTTGCGGGCTTTCTGACGAATATAATTCTCCGGGCTTTGTTGTGGCTTTATGTTATTTTTCTTTGCCATGATTCAGTTTTAATTGATTTGAAGCACAAAGATAAAAAAACAAATTGGTGAGAAAAAATAAATTGCATTGGAATAAATTCCAAACGCAATAGAATCGATCGTTGCAATGCGTCAGCAAACTTACACCAAGTGGCGTAGCCACGATCGATATTGATTGCCTGAGCTTTCAAGCTTAGGCAATAGTGTTTATTGTTTCGAAAATTATTTTCATCACAGTCTAAATTTAACATTATATCTGATGGAAACGCTTTTTTTGGGAAAAATCACTTGAGAATTTTCTTTTGAATAAAAAATTCAGTACATTTGCTAAATTATTTCAAAAAGTAACCATTAAAACGATCAATATGAAATTTATTGTTTCAAGCACAGACCTATTGAGCCACTTACAAGCCATCAGCCGTGTAATAAACAACAAGAACTCCTTGCCAATTTTAGATAATTTTTTACTTCAACTCGAAGGAAACAAGTTAACTATGACTGCTTCGGATATTGAAACAACATTGATAACCTCGATGGAAGTAGAATCAGCCGAAGGAAATGGCAAAGTAGCAGTTGCTTCAAGACTTTTGCTGGATACTTTACGAGAGTTTTCGGAACAACCGCTCACATTTAATATAAATGATTCGAACTTAGCTATGGTGATTACTTCGGCTAATGGATCTTATAATTTTATTGGTCAGAATGGCGATGAGTATCCTCGTATGCCTCAATTACAAGACGATGCACGCATGATGACCTTGCCGGTTTCAACTCTTTCTTCTGGAATTTCAAAAACATTATTCTGTACTGCCGACGATGAGTTACGTCCGGTTATGAATGGAGTTTATTTCGATATTGCTAACGAAAGTCTTACTTTGGTGGCAACAGATGCTCACAAACTGGTGCGTTACAAAACAACTTATACAACCGCATCTATTCAGGAAGAAGAAATAGTAAATTTTATTTTGCCAAAGAAACCGGCCAATATGCTTAAAAACATTTTGCCAAAAGAAAGTGGTGAAGTGGAAATTCGTTTTGATAATAAGAATGCTCATTTTAAACTGGCAAATTACACCATGATTTGCCGTCAGGTAGAAGGCCGTTTTCCAAATTACAATGGTGTAATTCCGAAAACAAATCCATATAAAATCATTATTGATCGTACATCGTTGCTGAATGCATTAAAACGTGTTTCCGTTTTTGCCAATCAGGCCAGCAATTTGGTGAAACTGGCTTTCAGTGGCAATCAGATTCACATTTCAGCTCAGGATATTGATTTTTCTATTTCTGCCGAAGAAACAATTACCTGTCAGTTTGATGGCGATCCAATCAAAATTGGTTTCAAATCTTCGTTCCTGATTGAAATTTTAGGAAATATCAATGCGTCGGAAATAGTTATGGAACTTTCTGATGCGTCGCGTGCGGGTTTGATTCTGCCTTTCGAAAACGAAGCCAACGAAGAAATCCTGATGTTGTTGATGCCGATGTTGCTGAACGATTAAAAAGAACCATGAGCCAAGATATTAGAACAAAGACTTGGTGATTTGCAAAATAAAAAAAGGTCTAAGATCGAAAGTCTTAGACCTTGATTTTTTAAAACAATAAATTTTTGAAATAAATAAATACAAAACGAGTACAAAGGTCTTTAATCTTGGTTCTTGGCTCTAACATCTACAGAAAATGAAACTCAATCTGAAAAACCCTATCGCATTTTTTGATCTTGAAACTACCGGAACTAATATCGTTTCAGACCGGATTGTGGAAATTTCATATCATAAAGTCTCACCAAACGGACGTGAAGAAACCAAAACCATTCGGATAAATCCTGATATGCCAATCCCCAAAGAAGCTTCGGATATTCACGGAATTTTGGATGCCGATGTGGCTGATTGTCCTACATTTAAACTTGTTGCTAAAGAAATTGCACGCGATATCGAAGGTTGTGATTTAGCCGGATACAATTCAAACCGGTTTGATATTCCATTACTGGCCGAAGAATTGCTTCGTGCTGAGGTAGATATTGATTTGATGAAACGTAAGTTTGTGGATGTGCAAGTTGTTTTTCACAAGATGGAAGCCCGAACCCTGGGAGCTGCTTATAAGTTTTATTGCGAAAAGGATTTGGTTGGTGCACATGGTGCGGAGGCTGATACACTGGCTACTTATGAAGTTTTAATGGCTCAATTAGACCGATATCCTGAACTGATGAATGATGTGGAGTTTTTAGCAAAATTCACTACGCAAAATAACAATGCAGACTTTGCCGGACGAATTATTTTCAACGATAAAGGTGAGGAAGTAATTAATTTTGGTAAATATAAAGGTCAGAAAGTGACTGATGTTTTGAAAAATGATATGGGTTATTACGGTTGGATGATGAATAGTGATTTTCCACTGCACACTAAAAAAGTGCTGACAAACATAAAGTTACGTAACTTTAATAAATAAAATTCTTGTTTTATTGATAAAAGCTAATTGAAATCAATTCTTGCAATTTGTTGATTTAATACTTCTTGGCATGGTCATTGCTGCAATCTTCATTGCTTCGGCGGATTTTTTTGCTTGGTATGAATACAATTAAATTTATTTTCTTCTTCCTTTTTGTTTTGACTTTGACTGTACCTTCATTCAGTCAGGAAAATACAAACACACCTCAACGAACACCAGAACAAGAAGCTGTAAAACAGACAGATAAACTTCAACAGGAACTAAATCTGAATGCGGAACAAGCAAAACAAGTTTACGAAATAAATTTGAAATATGCTCGTGAACGTCAGATTTCGAATACACGTAGCCAGGCTATGGAACGGATGAAAAATAAGAATGTTGAGATTCAACAGGTGTTGAACGAAGAACAAAACAGTAAACTTCAAAGCAAGCGCTATGAACATTCAACGTTTGAAAATCAATCATCAAACCAGAATCAAGTGCCTGCTAACTCTTCAACATTTCGTTCTCCAAATAATACAAGAAACGTTCCCACTCTTCGTGTTCCGGCTCCCGGCGATATGAATTTAAGAAATAACTATCGTGCCACAAGGCCTGATTTTCAGACCGGAACCCAACAAAACCAGAATTTGCAACGAAATAACTCAACGCCATCAAGAACCACTGATACTCAAAACAACCAACCACAGAACCGGTCGACAGGAATTGCACCAACGACACCACGCAGAACTGAAACCACATCGCCACCTGCCAACAATAATTCAAGGCAACAAAATGCCCCTACACTTCGAAGAACTGAAACTCCTTCAAGACAAGAGCGAAAATAAGGTATGTAATTCAGATTTATTATTGATATATTTGTTAATACATTTATTAGTTGTTCTACTTTGACCCCCAAACCCCCAAATGGGGGCTCAAGAGTGAAATTAGAAGGCGATTTCAACAAATCCATTTTTTTAAAAACTAAGTCTTTAAGCCCCCATTTGGGGGTTTGGGGGTCAAAGCCAAAATATAACATTAAATATTATCGTTTACTTATGTCAAACTCCTATTTTAGTTTTAAACAATTTACGGTTTCTCAGGATAAATGTGCCATGAAAGTTGGCATTGACGGAGTTTTACTTGGTGCGTGGGCATCAGTTGAAAATGCAAAAACCATTTTGGACGTAGGTACAGGAACCGGTTTGATTGCTTTAATGCTGGCTCAACGAAGCAATGCAGAGGTTGCTGCAATTGATATTGAACCAAATGCAGTTTTGCAGGCTACAGAAAATGTACAAAATTCACCGTGGCAGAATCGAATTAGAATTACAGAATGTTCGTTGCAGGATTTCCAAATTAAATCAATCGGACAGTTTGATTTGATCGTTTCAAATCCTCCCTATTTTGTAAATTCATTAAAAACACCTCACGAAAGCCGTTCAGCAGCACGCCATACGGATACATTGAAACACGAAGAACTGATTGATAATTCTGTCAGATTACTGAATCAAACAGGTCGAATCTGTATTATTCTTCCTATAGTTGAAGGTTCGAAATGTGTTTTTTACGCAGAAAGTAAAGGACTGTTTTGTACAAAGAAGGTAACCGTTTATCCAAAGCCGGAAGTTGCTGCTAAAAGAGTATTGCTGGAATTCAGTTTTATAAATTCATCAGAAAAAGAATCCAAATTAATTATTGAATCGGAAATCAGACATAGGTATTCACCAGAATTTGCTGAATTAGTAAGAGATTTTTATCTGAAATAATATTTTTGAGACTAAATTTTTTTCATAATTTACTCTCATTTGACAAAATATACTTATATTTGCTTCTTGTAAACTATTTTGTGAATTTAATTCAAATATTATTAATTAAAATTGGTAAGTATGAAAACAATTTATTCTTTGTGCATTTTGGTGATTTTTTCTTTTATATCATGTAATTCTACCTCTACTCAGGGGAAAATAAGTGGTACTCAATCTGAAATGGGAAAAGTTGGAACCGCCTACAATGTTTCCGTGATAGGTGTGACAGGAGTTTCAAATTTTCAGGCAACCGTACAAAGTTCATCGAACAATGTGACCACAGTGAATGCAAGTCTTACGATTACAAACACTAAACTTCTTCAGATTTTACAAAATTACCCCGGTGATTTTACTGTAAGTGGAGGCAATGTTTCTCTCAAAGGACTGCAGGTAAAAAACCTTTCTGATGGTGTTGAAAAAACCAGCGGGATGCACCCCGGAGTAATCGTTAATTACAGTTCTTCGTTGGGTGCTACCTATCCCATTGATGGTTCAAGTGCCGTGCGTACAGTAACTTTAGTGAACCAAACTGACAGCTATGCATGGAATGGAATGTATATTAAAACCATTGAGGTTACCGAACCGGTTAATCAATATGGGATTAAAGATGTTATTTACATTGCTAATCACAAATGGGGAATTGTTGGTATAAAAGTAAATTTTGATGATCTTACCTATGTAATGTTCCCGGTTACTTGTAGTAAAAACAATTAATTATCATCTGAATTTAAATCCATGAAAGTCAGATTGCTTCCAAATAAGTTTAAAAAATGGGGTTGGATTTCCGGTTTTATAGGAGTTGTTTTTGCATGTATAAATCTGTTTACTACTCTCCGGATTGAATCACCGGTTTTTGCTATTTATTCGGGTTTTGTAAAGGAAAAGTATCTTCAGATTTCACATTCTAATCTGACTGATGAACTATCCATGATTTTTATTTTAAGCGGTTTGTTAGTTCTGATATTCTCAGAAGAATCGGATGAGAACGAAAGGACAAAACAAGTCAGGTTAAGTTCGTTACTTTTTAGTTTTTTATTAAATTATTTGTTGTTTATAATCAGTGTAACATTTATTTATGGAAGCGGCTTTATGGTTTTTGTTATTTTAAATCTTTGCAGTCAATCAATCTTCTATCTAATCTGTTTTGCTATCCTCAATAAAAAATTAAAGATTC
>JBBQMQ010000072.1:0-12173 GCA_038329115.1 Bacteroidales bacterium | reverse complement strand
GTTTCGTCCATCGGAAGCAAAATCAAAGCCTGCCCAAATTGATGATTGCCACAAATAAGGACGAGCATTTATCATGTTGATATATTGCTCGTGGAAATAACACTGATATTCTTCGGGATGATAACTTCCACCGGCACTTGGCATGACAGCAGGATATTCGTGATGTGTGATGTTTGAACCACAACCGTATTCACTCACACCAATTTTCGCTGTTGGATATTTTGTGTGTAGCGCATCGTTTGTCGTGCCAAAATCGGCTGTAACTCCATAATACCAACCATCGTAGCGGTTATTGGCATACGTGTCCGGAATCCAGTTCTGGGCTCTTTCCGAATACATGGCAGCCAATGTTGTCAAGCGATAATTGTCTTCCGATTTCACAAGCTGATTGAGTTGGGTAACTGTTTCAACAGGGCTGACAGTTGGCTGATAATCAATTTCGTTGCAAAGTCCCCAAAATACGATACTTGGATGATTGTAATTCTGACGAACCAATTCGTACATCTGCGAAGCAGCATTTTTTCGATAAACGGTATTGATATCTGTTGTTGTTCCAACGCTGTTAACGGCAGGAATTTCGGCCCAACAAATAATACCGAGTGAATCTAAGTAACTGTACGTATAATCGGCATATTGATAATGTGATAGACGGAAGAAATTTAATCCGGTTTCGCGCATCAAATCAATCGATTCTTTGCGGTCGGCATCCGAAAGAGCATGTCCTTTATCTTTTTTATCTTCGTGAATACAGGTTCCACGAAGCGGATATGCTTTTCCATTCAGGAAGAAACCAAGATTTGGGTCAACCCTGAAATACCGTAATCCGAGTGGTTGAACCGAATTGTCAACCAACACATTGTTTACTTTTAAATTTACTTCTACCCGATACAAATAAGGGTCGTCAAGTCCGTTCCAGAGGTGTGGATTTATCAAACTCGTTGAAATTGTTGAAGTTACAGTGTCGTTGGCAGGAATTGTTTTAGTATCGGTCAGTGTTTTTACAACAGAGCCGGAAGCATCTTTAATGTTGATTTCAACCGTCGTATTTACAGAGGCAGAACCCGTATTTTTTAATTTGGTAATCAGGCTGACATTTGCCGAAGTTTCTGAAACATTGGATTGCTTGATAATAACTCCCGGTTGTGCCACATTAATTGCACCCATGCTGTAAGCAGTTGAAATTGTTACATTCGGATTTATATGAACCGGATTGGCTGCAATCAGTTCAACTGTTCGTGTAATGCCACCAAAAAAAGTAAAGTCGGCCGAAAGTGGCGGACAAACAATAGTGCTTGAATTATCAACCTGAACTGCAATCACATTATCCTGACCTACATTTATTTTATCTGTAATATCAAACATAAATGCTGAATAACCACCTGTATGCCTTCCTATGAGTTGACCGTTTACGTATACGTTTGCCGTGGTGCAGGCAGCGCCAATTTTCAGATAAACAACTTTGCCGGCGAAATTTGCCGGAATAACAGTATGTTTTCTGTACCAACCAATGCCACGATAATAATTATTTCCGCCATCCTGTCCATCCAACCCATTCCAGGTGTGTGGCAGGTTTATGTTATCCCATGCGGCATCGTCAAAAGTCAGTTGCTCGGCATTTTGAACCGCAGTTTTGGTGAATTTCCAAGCGGAATTAATGTTTGTGAATTCTTTGGCAAATAAATTCGTCGCAAAAAAAACTGAAGTCAAAAATAGTAAGATAAATTTTGCGATTTTCATTTTTTGTAAATTAATTTTCATAAGCAATATTTTATCGAAACGGTTGTTTCTTAAATATATAGGTACAAATATATGGTAAAAAAATTTCGGTAAGAAATATTTTGCCACACAAAAAAACAACACACTACGCTTTTAACTTCACAATAACCCTACAAACGTTTTGTTACATAGCTGAATATCTGGCTGTTATCCAAAAATGTGTTGAAAAACATATTTCACACATATATAAAAGGAGCATATCTGATTAAAATAGGAGGTTATCTGCTTTGAATAATTTATCAAATCTGTAATAAGTATTGAGACAATATAATGACGTTTTTTTGAACCTGCCTATCGGCAGACAGGCGCAAAGTTGCAAAGACAGAAAGGAACAAAGTTTTTCTACCGATACTCGGTATGTTCCATTAGCGTCATAGCAGCTTATATATGGCAAGTAATATTTCTGCTTGCAAGATGACTTTTATACCTTTATAAACCACTACCCAAAGCATTGCCTTGGGTAGTGGTTTTATTAGAATCTTGGAGCGAAAACAAATTATTGACTAACAGGAGATTTGTTAGCTTAAGTTTTAAAGGACTTCCCTCCTTGTTATTGAAATTTGGTCAATTCTAGACAAAAGAACCTTTTATTTCATTATCTTAGTAGACATTGATTTGCCATTATCAAATGTAAGTTGGAGCACATAAATCCCTTTTTCAAAATTTTTAGTGTCAATTTGTTTTTCGTTGGTTCCTAAATAGATTACTTTTCCCACCATATCAACTATTTTGATTTGCTTCGTGTTTTCTTGTGTGTCAATATTTAGAACATCATTTACAGGATTTGGATAAACCGATACTTTACTTTCGACTACAGTTTCCACTTTTGAAGGAACTTCATTTTTAGTAATTTCCATCCAATTGAGTTTCAATCCTCCTTGTTTAAAAGTCAGTCGAACTTTTTGCTTGCCTGCATCAAAAGTGGCTTTACATTGTTGTGTAGACCAAACATCAATCCCTTTGTTTTCGAAAATCAGGCCTCCTTTTTCAATACCGTTCACAGAAATTTTCACTTCAGAAACATCACCGAATTGAAAAGCATTTCGGAAAAAGACATTGTATTGACCGGCAACCGGTACATTTACATTGTATTCAACATAATCGTAGGTTGGATCGAAATCTGTTACATTCAGGTGGTCTGATACATCAGTAGTTTTTTCCAACCTGATACCTTTTTGGCTAATATAATGTTCAGAAGGTATGCGTTGTGAAGTTGTAAAATAAAAATTATTATCATACGAAGACATATAGGTAAATATCTCGCCTAAAGGCAATAATACGCCTTCATTACTTTTGTCCAGCAATTGCATAAAAGGAAAGCCTCCGTTCCAACCGCGATCTTTGAACCAGGCATAACGGAATACATCAGGATCAGTTTCCAAATAATCCAGGGCATCGAACAAAAATCGTTGTTGGGATTCGGCTGTTGTGGATGTTTCCCATGCACAAAATTCGGTGAGCCAAATTGGTTTCCCGTATTTTTTATAACTTGCAATAGTCGATTTTACAGCCGAAGCCGATGGCATGTAAATATGTACGGCAATATGGTCTACACGGCAGGAAGGACAAGCCGCAAAAAATTCATCGTACCATTTAATCGGATCCTGGTAAGGCGCATCAGGGCTGAAATTTAACGCTGGTCCCACAATGGTTAAATGAAACTCGTCAGCAATTGCTTGAAGGGCAGGCCATCTGGCTGCTGCGGTTGTAGGCGACATATTGGCCTGAGCTCTGAAATTCGGTTCATTGAAACCAAGTATGTATTTTATTTCGGGATGTGCTGTCAGGAGCGAGCGGATTGCCGATTCATTTATGCTATTCCATGCCATTGGAATAAAATCAACGTTATACTGTTGAAATGCAGCATCATTACCAGAACCGCTTTGTCCCCAATTATAAACCCACGATAATCCCGGAGATAATGCCTGAACATCGCCTGTTAACAAAGTATTGTAGCCTACACCTCTTTTAAAACTACGGGTTTGAGCATGAGCAAAAGAGAAAGTTAAGCAACCAATGCAGATGATAAGTATATATTTTTTCATTTTGATTTTTTTCTTTAATACGAAAATTTGATAAACTAAACCAATAAAGGATGGTGAGCTAAGTGATATGAATTTAAAAGAACAGTAAATTTACGGTTAGAAGTAAACTATTTGTGATAGATTTTGTACTTTCAAAAAGTCGGAGCCAACTAAGGACTTTGTTTTTCAAAATTAAAAAAGAAGTTTTTTTGCAAGGTATTCAGCCCTGTGCTGAAAGCAGAAAGAAGTATAAAACACCACTAAAGCGCTGTATTTTACTTTAGTGGTGTTCTTAATTTAAATAATGTTATTTGATTATAACTTTACCAACAGCATTACCTGATTTAATCACGTAAGCTCCTTTTACTAATTCATCTACACCAAAAATTGGCTGAATAGATTTTTTTACCAAAGCACCGGTTACGCTGTAAACTTCGATAGGCGCTGTAGCATTCATAACTTCAACGATTCTATTTGTGATCATGATTTCTAGTTTATTAGCTTTCAGATCATTAATTCCTGTTCCGCCTGGCAAATAGAAATACACTGCATCAAGACCAATGTTATTTGGCGCTGCACCACTTAAAATTACAAAATAGTTACCTGTAAACGATTCCCTGTTTGTAAAACCATAGGTTTTCAATTGTGCTACAGTCATGTCAATCACATTCCATGTACCATCGCTTTTAAAAACAGGTAGAATGCTAGGTGTAATATTAGGAGCATTTTCAACCATACCTGTACCAACAGAGAATTTAGCTACACCTGTTTTGGTACCAAAAATCTGGAATTGAGAAGCTTTAGCTGCAGTTGTTTTTACAGCCATGTGAAAATGGTAAGCGTCAGTCATTGCTGTATAGTTTACCGGAAATGATGTAGTTACACCGGCGCCATTATCACGCATACAAAAACCTAAACCTGACCACCCAATAGTACCTACATTAAAATCAAGGAATCCGCCAATTTGATTAAAAGCTCCTTTACCTGTAGCTGGAATAGCCGCATAGGTATTATCCCAAATGTACAGAGCTTTTTCACCATTCGGACTAGTAGCTGCATCCCAGTTAACGCGTAAATCCTGCGTAATTTTAGCTGCTGTGATTCCGTTATCAATTTGCGAATCGGCATCTAAATAAATCAGATAATAGTTACTGCCAGTCAACGAAGGATCAATAGCCATGGCTTTGTTACCCATAAAAAAGGCCACTGCCATTACACACATAAAAGTAATTACTTTTTTCATAATGATAATAATTAAAAAATTAATAATAAAAATTGTTTGTTTATTTAATTAGCAGCTCCCTAAATCCTTTCGAAGGGATTTAGAGAAACTGTGTTTTTTTTATTGCACCGGTACACCATCGTACCCGGGATTTTGAGTCATAGGACTGTTTAAGTCACGTTCCTGTTGCGGAATAGGGAATAATTCATGCATCCCTTTTACAAATTCAGCCATTTCGGCAGCAATTTTAGGTTTGGTAGTTAAGCGAAAATGATTCATCACGTCACCTAAAAGTCCCCAACGCTTCAGGTCGAACCAACGGTGTCCTTCCATTGCCAATTCTACGCGGCGTTCGTGTTGTATGGCCAGATACAAATCGGTGGCATTATCCGTCAATTGTTTCGTTCCACTTTGTCCCACACCTTGCAATGGAATAGTGTAATTAGGGAATGCAGGAAGAATATCTGTTCTGCCGGCAGTTATCCTGGCCCGATTACGCACTTCTTCCAATGCCCATTTTGCACGACTTACATCCGGAGTAGTTTGTTTAAGACATGCTTCACCATACATTAACAACACATCAGAATAACGAATTTCTTTATGATTGATTTCCCCACGGGTAGAGTGTCCTAACTTAATCCAGGTGGTATCAGCATTCATCATCGAATATTTCCGTGCGGTATAGCGATTTCCCAAATATACATTAATATTGTTTGTATTATCATCACTTGCAACCACCTGATCTAATGTAGGTGCATAAATAGCAGCATCTCTACGTGGATCACCGGATTCAAATTCGGTGTACAATTCTTGTGTAGGGCGATTAAATCCCCAACCTTCTTCGCTTCCCCAACGTGGGCGGGTCATTGTAGGTGTTAATGTACCACGAGAAAATCCCATTCCATTCCATCCATCGCTTGTGCCTTCCGAAATATTTTGTATTTCAAAAACAGATTCCGAATTGTTTTCACCCGCTACCGTAAAAATAGTATTATAATTTGAAACCAACGTGTATTGGTTAGAAATAACGATGCTATCACCTTGTAATTTAGCATTAGTGTAATCATGGTTATTCAGATAAGCTTTCATTAATAATGCCCGTGCAGAACCTTTTGTTGCGCGTCCCAAATCGGCAGCTACATAGCCGTTTCTTTCCGGCAAATAATTGATTGCAAACTTCAAATCAGTGTAAATTTGGTCATATACTTCACCTTCTGTTGCACGTGGTTGTTTCCAATCGGACTGCGCTTTGATAAGATGATTTACAATCGGTACTCCACCAAACAAACGAACTAAACGGAAATAAT
Organism: Bacteroidales bacterium; assembly: GCA_038329115.1. Taxonomy (GTDB): domain Bacteria; phylum Bacteroidota; class Bacteroidia; order Bacteroidales; family Paludibacteraceae; genus Paludibacter. Next base: position 5,844 of record JBBQMQ010000072.1, on the reverse strand, counting down.
ACATAGCACGAAGAAATGATGCTTCAGCAAGTACTCTGTTTTGTAAGCCGGCTTTTTCTTTTGCAAACAACGATACTTTCATGGCTGGTACATATTCATACACCAGGTTACAGCGGAAAATGCCCATGTATTGGCAACGATAGTACTATAATAAGGTCCCGTTATCAGATTTTGTCTTAAAATTCTCCATATCATACACCGTACTCATGTCACTCAATGTATTGCTTCCTTTGAGTGCATCATCAGAACAAATGTCTCCTATAAACCATTCATTGAAAAATGTACCGCCACCATTTTGAAATTCCCATGTCAGGGGTGCATAACAAGCTGTAGCAGATTGAACTGCAGATGTAGCATCAATAAAAGAATCATCAATTTTAATAGCTGATTCTTTTGGGAAATTTAAGGAATCATTGCAAGAAGAAAAAGATATTCCCAGCAATGCTAGTATGATATATAACTGATTTTTCATTTTCATTGTGTTTTTTACTAATTAAAAGTTCATATTCAAACCAACAAGTAATGTCCGTGCTTGTGGGAAGTTTCCATAATCACGTCCGTCACTTCCTACTTCAGGGTCGTAACCTGTATATTTGGTAAAGGTAAGTAAGTTACTTCCCGATATGTAGAAACGTACTTTATTAATTGAAACTTTCTTTGTAAGTTCTTCAGGAAGTGTATAACCCAATTGCAGGTTCTTTAAGCGTAAATAAGACGCATCTTCCACAAACCGACTTGAAGGCAGTGCATTATCCGTACTACCTATTTTCGTAGGATTAGGGATGGAACCATTAGAACCGGACATTCCATTAATCCAGGGGCTAGTCTGGTCGTTAGGATCTTGATGTACCGCATAAAATACATTGCTCATATCGGTACTCAACACACCGGAAGAACCATCAAATTCCAATTTGCCTTGTCGTAATTGGTTATATACTTCGTTACCTGCAACACCCTGGAAAAAGAGTTGCAAATCAAATCCTTTGAAATTTGCTGAAGCATTAAATCCATAAGTAAGTGGTGGGAATGCATTTCCTGCAGCATAACGGTCTGAAGTGGTAATTTTTCCATCGTGATTCAAATCAGCATAACGGGCATCTCCGGGTCTAACATCTTGTATTGGTTTTGTTACGCCAGTTGCTGGATCTGTCCAATTATAAGCATTAATTTCGTCCTGAGACTGAAAAACGCCCTGATATTTCAACACATAAATAGTTTTCAACGCATAACCCTGGTCGCTCAGAATAAAACCGTCCCAAATTGGTTGTCCTCCATTTGCAGCGGTCAAAACATTATCAGTCAATGAAAGGTTTCCACCAAACGAATAATTCAAAGCCCCTAGTTTATCGTGATAATCCAAACTTAATTCAATCCCTTGATTTCTAACAGTTGCTGCATTTGCAGTCACAGGGTAACGAAAACCAACATGAGCTGGTGCTATTACGGTCATTTGCATTCCTTCTGTTAGTCTGCGGAATAAATCTAAATTCCCGCTGATTTTTCCAAACAATCCAAAATCAATCCCAATATCCGTTTGATTGGTTGTTTCCCATTCTATGATCTGTGGAATATTACCTACAGATAAACCGGTACCATTTACCAGACTGCTCGGAGTTCCAGTAGGGTATCCAACCATATAGGTTGCTGTATTCCAAGCTAGTGGAACGGCTCCATTTTCACCTAAAGTTCGTTCATTTCCCAATAAACCCCATCCTACACGTAACTTCAGGAAATCAATGGTATTCTTCATTGGCTCAAAGAATTTTTCTTCACTGATTTTCCATGCACCTGCTATGGAAGGAAACGCACGCCAAAAATGTCCGCCTGAAAGCTTAGAAGAACCATCATATCTAAAATTACCAGTCAGTAGGTATTTATTATCGAAAATATAACTCAAACGACCAAAATATGAAGCCATTCTGCCTTTGCTTACTCCGTCACCTCCGCTTCGGGTAGGTGTTGCTACTCCGGTAACCGGGTCAATTATAACTGTATTTTTCGTTTGATTAACGTACCAATTCGTTTCAATGTCGTTCTGTAAATAGTCACCACTTGCATTCACCGTGTAATAGTTAATTTCTTCCATGGAGGAACCAACCATTGCAGTGATTTCATGTCTATCTAAGAATTTGGTATTATAAGTAGCTGTTCCTTCATAAGTTAGCTGTTGTGTGCGCGACATGGAAGCTGATACACTGTTTTTTGTAATTGCATTATAGATTACATCCAACACAGGAGTATATGTTCTACTCATACCATTCCACAATTTCATATTAACATCGCCACGCACCACCAATCCTTTAATTGGTTTAATTTCCATATAAATATCACCAACCCAATCTTCACTGTTGTTGTTAGGTTTTGAATTGAATACCTGATTATAAGGATGCATCACATTTCGGAAAAGAGAAGGCGTTGAATATCTACCGCCTAAATCTGTTTGATCTTGTGGACGCGAAGATCTGTATCCACTAAGGCTGCCTGCATCATATTTCAAAGGATCCCATGGTGCCATAGAGAGTGCACTTGAAACTAAAGCTGTAGGTCCATTACCTTGTACATTATAGCTTTTCGAATTTGTAAACGACAGGTTTTCACCGATACGCAACCATTTCTTTATTTCAAAGGAAGTATTCAAACGAATTGTCATACGTTTGTAATACGAACCGATCAATGTTCCTTTTTGATCAAAAGAGTTGAAACTCATTAAAAAATTTGATTTTTCAGTACCACCATCCGCTGAGACGTAATAATTTTGCATCAATGCATCTTTCACAAATACTTCGTCCTGCCAATCTGTATCGTATAAATTATAATTTATTCCGGCTCGTTTTACAGTACCATCGGTATTGTATTCGATAATACGAGGATAACGGGTATCGTTATTTGGCGTATAGTTCGAACGTATCCATTCGTTTAATCCAACTGCATCGTACTCTGCCTTTGTATTTCCAAGCAATGCAACCGTACTGGCAAATTGATCTCTTCCCATTACATCCAATTTTTTCCAACGGTTTTGAGTTCCGAGGTACGATTCGAATGTAATGTTTGTTTTTCCTGATTTGTCTCCTTTTTTGGTTGTAATTAAAATCACACCATTGGCACCACGGGAACCATAAATTGCTGCCGTAGAAGCATCTTTTAATACTTCCAGCGAAGCAATATCACTCGTACTTAAGAAATTAATATTATCAGTAACAATTCCATCCACCACATAAATCGGACTTGAGTTACCCGTTGTACCTACACCGCGGATTCGAATAATCGCATCTGCTCCGGGTTGTCCTGAATTAGCATTAACGGTTACGCCAGCCATACGTCCTTGTAAAGCCTGATCAACACGTGCTACCGGTGCCATACGCAGGTCTTTTCCTGAAATAGAACCAACTGCACCGGTTAAATCACTTTTTTTCATAGTACCATAACCAATTGCAACTACTTCATCCAACATTTTTGCATCCGGTTCTAATCTGATGTTTAAAATCAGATTACCCTTAATAACTTTTAATTGTTCTTTATAACCCACATAAGTAAAAGCTAAACTACGACCATCAGGTACGTTTAAGGTAAATTTACCGTTCAAATCAGAAACAGTTCCGGTACTCTTATCGCCTTTAAGCGTTATGGTAACTCCCGGTAGAGGAGATTCATCATCAGCACCGATTATAACTCCCGAAACTTTCCAAGTCTGAGCAACTAACAATTGTGTTACGATTATACAACACCAAAGTAAAAATGTTTTTTTCATGCGTTTATATTTTATTTTTGTATTGATAAAGAATGAAACTGTATCTAACAGTGAATTTCAATTTATCCATTATTAATATCGGTTCCACATTCTTGTTAAATATATTTCGTTTTGTTTTCTGAGTTTGAAGAATTGTACAGTGCAAATGTAGATAAGTTAGCTTTAAAATAAAAATATTTTACCTCACAAAAACTCACGAGAGCTGTTATTTGCTTTCACTACAATACAACAAATATACGCATAGTATTCGCATTATCAATGCTTTACTTAATTATATGTTATACAACATGTTTTTCAACGAGGATAACAAATGGAATAGTATCATTTTGACAATACAATTTTCAAAAAAAAGGCAAAAAGAACAAATGATAAATATTGACCTAAATAAATTCTGAAACATCTTATAATATTAAACACAAGTATCTCATTATGTTGTCAAAGCAAAGAATTAAATTTGGATTTAAACTAAAAGATAAGAATAAAAAACAAACATTCTGATTGTGATAAAGAAACGATCAATAAATTAAAGTTTGTTTGTTCTTATTATTATAAAAGCCGATAAGAAATGAAGTATACAGAAAAAAATTATCAGAATCGAGACTGGTAAATGAATATTTATTGAGCAAATAAAATTAGTGATTCAAAGTGCAACTAAAATTACACTGAGAACCACTAAAATAAACACCATAACAACACGTAAACTTTACACCTTTAAAAAACAAATGCTTTCAAAACTCAAACACTTTTAAAACACGTAATTATATCTATTTTACACTAATTTTTCTGATAGTTATTTGATTGTTCACAACCATTTTTACAATATAAACTCCTGAATTTGGAACCTGAACTGTAAGATCATTCTGTAAACTTCCATTATAAACAGTTCTTCCATCGATACTGAATATGCTCAACAGGCCGGTTTCATTATTTTCAACTTTGAAATTTAATTTCAAATTTTCAAAATTAGTAATACGAATTGCTTCATCTGATGGATTATTTAGGGCCGTATTAGTCAAAGCATATTGTTTTTGAATCGTCAGCACGGTTTCTGAATTTTCGTTTTTTATAATTGCTCTCAAGGTATTTGTTCCATTAATGAAACTGCCTGTAATCAATGATTTGTTTATTTTATTTCCTAACGAATTGGTTCTGAAACTCTCAGAATAAATCGGGGAAATAATGTCATTTGCATAAAAATCAACCGAATAGTTCTGATTTATTCGCGTTAAACTGCAATTTAGTGTCAAATCAAATTTATTAATTGTCGCATTCGGTTTCAAATCCAAAGAAGCACCTCCTTCATTGTTCATTGAATTAACAACATTCAACCCGATTGTTGGAAAGAAATTTTCCGATGAAACCAATTGAGAACTAGCCGGAAACGAAGCATCATCAAAAAAATGCAATCCTACACCTCCCCATAATTCAATATAATCGTCCTTGCCGCCCGTACTTATGACAAACTTATTCGCATTAACTGCATCTTTTCCCCAAGTCCAGAGTTTCATGCCTTTTGTTATGTTTCGGTCAGCAATTCTGAAAAATCCTTCCTCATTTACATGATTAATAACACCCCAATAATCATCAGTTCTATTCATACCATAACCAATTCCCATGTCCGGCCACTCACTCAATAAATTGATTTTAGAAAAGTCAAACTGACTACCATATTTTCCGATCCAGCTATTCGGACTCCAGGCAGCTTCATATTTATCCATTGGAGCCACAATTTCTGAAGTAACCGGAGTAAATGTTTTACCTGATTCCGAGCCCGGGGCTAACGTTGTACAAGTCCAGTATTCATATTTTTTGGTCTGAGTTGCTGGATTTGTCAATTTAGCATTGAAAGAAAAGTTTGTTTGACCGGTGTAGACGCCGACCTCCAAATCACAAACAATTCCGGTAATTCCATTATTAAATTGTCCCGGATGACCTGAATATTCAGTATTGTCAGTGATTGACATTTTCACAATAACTGTATCGGCTGTGTTTTTTACAACAGTATATTGCCACGGTTTTAACCAGGTTTTTCCATGTTCAGGCTCCGGAAAAGTAGGAAAAATCCCACCATAAACCATTAACCAGTTATAATAAAA
>JBBQMQ010000071.1:0-12178 GCA_038329115.1 Bacteroidales bacterium | reverse complement strand
AAGCGATCTTCATGCCATTCCAAAGCCCAAATGTGCCATTCGGAAGCTGATGTAGCATTTTTTACAGAAGTTCCGATAGCCGATTTCCCTGATGGACTGTAATGGTATTTTTCAGAATGTATTGTATAATAAAGCGTTTGCGGATCGTTTCCAATGTGTTCTAAAATATCTATTTCTCCACTTTTAGGCCATGATCCATATGCATCATCGGTAGGCATCATCCAAATAGCCGGCCAAGTACCACTTCCCAACGGAAGTTTGGCTTTTACTTCCACCCGTCCGTATTTCCAATCGCCTTTTCCTTTGGTAATGATACTTGCGGAGGTTATAGGACATGTTTTCTTTTTTATTACAAGGCTATCGTTTAAACAATTCAGATACAAAACGCCATCTTTTTGATAACTATTTTCGACGCGTGATTTGACATAGTATTGTAATTCATGATTTCTGACATATCCCGTTTCATATCCCCACCGGGTAGAATCTGGAAGACCTTCTCCTGAAAATTCATCTTGAAAGACTAATTTTGAATATCCTTTCGGTACAACTATCTCCTCATTTTGTGCAAACGCTTGGGTTTGAAATAGAAATAGTAAGTTTAGGAAAATCAAAGTTATTTTTTTCATGTATTACTTATTTAATTATTTTCATGGATTGGCTTCCTTCAGAATAAGTGACCTTCAATACATATTGTCCTGACGGATATTTGCTGAAATTAATTGTACTTTCCGAATCGTCAGAAGTTCCTGATGCCAATTTTTGTCCCAATACATTACATAATGTCCAAGCATAAGGAGTCCCATCCTGAATATTCAGCGAAAGCAAATCTAATACTGGGTTAGGATAGACTTTAATAGCTATTTTGCTCGAAGAAACATCCAATATTCCGGTTGGACCCGGAACGGCGTATTCTGGCTGGATAAAACCTTGACTAACCATAGTCGTTGTATTATTATCACTTAATGTGTTGGTAAGTATCCCTCCAATCGTCCATACAACGCCAACGCCTTCGCCACCGGATGTTGTAATTATATCTTGGGAGTATGATTGCAGGGAAAATAAAGTCAATAATAGTATTCCTATATTTTTCATGACACTTCTCTTTTTATTCGATAATTTCTGTGGATGAGATATTACCGTTGTTATCAATTGAAATCTTCCACTTTTTTCCATTAGCAGACGTTATTTTCAAACTATCGGCATTGTCTGCATATTTGGCATATGGTACACTTATTAATTGTTGCGTTCCGATATAGGTAAAGCCACTTCCTCTATCCACTTCTGTTTCGATGAAAAAATTACCGTTTATCCATTGAATAGAGGTAAAAGAACCTTGCACGGGATACCCTTTGCCAATCGCCAGCGAAACCAAACCTAATGTATTGGTTTGAGTGTCCTGTGTTTCAATATACACTTTTTCGCCCGTAGCGCTACCTGCTATAATGCTAAACCGGATGGAAACGGCAGCCTCCTTTAAAGTTTCTCCGTTGCTTCCGGCTATTACTGCTTGGTATTGAAAAGCATCCGGAGCTTGCCCGTAAGCAAAAACTGCTATAAAGGCAAATAAAAATAGAATACAGTAACTCTTTGTCATGGAATTATTAATTTGATTAATGTTGATATTTACTATGCCAAAATTACTTTATTCTTATGGTATATGCTTACAAAAGCAATCTGATTATTTTAAATATTGTCGTAGGACTTGAATAAATGTTGCAATCATTTGTTTTTTTGTCGCTTCCAGTGGTAATGGTTGAGTTTTGGGGATAAATTATTCAACCAAAGTCTGTAAAATGTTGTTGATACTCCGACTGAATTTACAGTTGGTAATTGAATCAAAAATCTTTATGCAAATACGGTACTTAATAAGGTAGTAAAAGAATTAATGTTTGAATTATTCAAATTGAACTTTGCACCTGAAACTATGTTTGTAAATACCAATTTCCCAAACGTCTAATAATGGGTTGTTTAAGTTCTAAACTTCCATTGTGAATTTGAATAGTGGTTTTAAAAAATGAAATGATTTTTTTTGCGCTCCGTAAATTTTATTTTTGAAATATCTCAGGATATTTATGGATAAAATAAACTGGGGTACAGCTCCATGCATGACAATAGCTATTGACGGGATAAAAATTGTATGGCGAAAGAAATTCATTTTTAGGGTCGTATACTTCCCAAAAAGTATCTGCACCTTTTTTTACCATTCCTCCCCAGTAATGTAATAAAACTTTTTTTGCATCTTCATTCATGCCTGAATTAACAAGTGCCTGAATAAAATAATGATATAAATAGGGAGTACCAGGTGTTACTACATTTTTGGAGTTAATCAATTCTTTAAGTGTTTTTTGACTTTCATCTTTTGAAAGAACTCCACCTAATATCATCCATATCTGCGAGGCATATGAAATTTGTTTCTCTTTACCTGATTCAAATAAGTTTATTGATTTATTGAAAAGTTGATTCCGAGATGCCTGAATCATTTTCTTAATAAGGGCAGGAATCTCTTTTAATTCATCTTGCTTATTAAGAATTTTAGCTAAGTCATATGTTTGTGTTAAAGCGAAAACAGATAAGCCTTGAAGTGAAGCCTCCTTATTCAATCCATCCTTCCAATCAAAAAACAACCACCATTCTTTATTTGCTTTTTCATAATCTATAAGTCCATTTGGTTGTAAGTATTTGTATATAATATCTAATTGTTTCTTAGCAACAGGCCAAAGGTCATTTGCGGTTTCAAAATCATTTGTACTTGCAACATATTCCTTTAATGTGGCATTGTAGAGCAGTGAATAATCAAATAAGTATTGATTAGCCTGAGGATGAGGTTTAGGAGTTTCAAATACAGTTCCTATTAACAAACCATCTTCCCCACTTAGACCTGCGAATAAATACAAACAACGTTTTGTTAAGTTGAAGTTTCTAAATGTGTAGCTATTTGCTAAAGACTCAAGATACATATCACCAATCCATAACCTTCTGTCCCTTTTCGGTCCATCTTCGTACACCGTTTGCATACATTCTTTAAGCGTATTTAATCCAATCTTATCAATATCTTTGATAATTTGGTCAGTGGAATTTGATAATACATCAGCTGTTTTTTCTGCAGACGTAACCGCTTTAATCTGCATATCGGTTATATTAAAATCATAGTAGGGAGAGCTGCCCAATAATTCGATTTTCACATATCTAAAAGCATATCTTCTAGGCAATGTGACAGTTGATGGTATATCCATTATGTTAATAATTTCATCTTGCAACCAAGCTCTACTTATACCTCCAAAATAAGGATCAAAAGGTGTCGCTAATTCAGATGGGACTTCTCCAAAAGTGAGTTTTACACGAATCGGTCCATCAGGCGTTTTTGCTAAAACGCCAATTTTAAAGGAAAAGTAACCGGTATAATGATTTCCAAAATCAACTACCACACTATTGATGGTTTTGAAAGAAAATCTATATAATGAATCCATTATAGCACTTGGCTTCGCAGTCCATCCTTGAAAAGACAAACTATCTTTTATCAACTTTACAATGCAAATAGGTTGAATTATCTTTTCGGTTAATTTGGGTTTACATTCCTCAGCTTTTAAAAGCCAGTTTTCTCTATTATAATTTGTATTAGTTTGGCTATAAGTATTTGAGAAATTAATTACAAGTATGAATACTCCTAGATACTTCAAATAGTTTTTCATTAATTTGAATTTAAATATCAATAATTTTTTGTTTAAAATGCACATCATAGTCTATATCCATATATGTGCCTGCACCTGCAAGCATATAAATAGTTCAAAGATTCATTCCTGCTGGACCGTACTTTATATTCATTATAAATAGCGCTTTTTCGACTGAATCAAATATCACCCAACTCAATTTTAGAGTATTGTAATATTTTTTTACAACTAATGAAGGATGTAATCAATAGTAAAGATAAATCTTTTAGTCGAATCTGATAAATTAATTTAAAGGTATTTTATTCAATGGTTCGTTATAAAATATGTTTTTTGAACCTGCCTGCCGCAGGCAAGCGCAAAGAAGATAAGATGCAAAGTCGCAAAGAAAAACTGAAAGTTTTTGTCTTTGCGTTCTTTCTTTATCTTATTAATAAATAGCAGTTTGAGTCTTTGCGGCTTTGCGTTTGTTTTTTAATTTGAATAAAATTAGAATTATTTGAAATTTCCAGGTTAAGCTATTAAATATCAACGCTATAAATGATTTTATAATGAACCATTATTATTCTCAAATGTCTCATTCTTGATTATTTCAACATAATTACTAGGCGACATGCCATAAAATTCCTTGAAACTATTTGAAAAATGCGATAGCGAAGCAAATCCACAAGCGTAAGTGACTTCGGAGATGGATAAGTTTTTACTTGTGAGTAAAATAGCCGCATACTTCAAGCGCATGCTTTTCAAATAATCACTTGGATTCTGATTGGTAATTTGTTTCAACTTTCGCTGCAACTGCGAACGACTAATCCCTATCTGTTTACTGATGATTTCGATAGACAAATCGGAGTTATCGAGTTGCTCCTTTACAATACTTTCAAATTTCTCAAGCAGTTTTTCGTCCACAGATTTTATTTTAATCTGCTCTTTAGGCACTTCAAATTTTCCTTGGTATTTATTTTTTATCGTTTGTCGAACTTCGATAAGTTTACTCACCCGAATTTTTAAATGATCGATATTAAATGGCTTAGGGATATATGAATCGGCACCAACTTCTAGCCCTTCAACCCTTTGTTCAATTGTTGTTTTTGCAGTAAGAATGATAACGGGTATGTGAAAGGTTTTTTCGTTAGTTTTGATTTTTTTACATAGTTCTATTCCATCCATTCCATCCATCATTACATCAGATATAACACAATCGGGCATTTCTTTTAGAACAAGTTCTAACCCATGATTACCATTTTCAGCCTTAATTATCTGATAATCTTTCTCTAAAATACTTGCTATATAATTTCGAATATCATTATTGTCTTCTACAATAAGCACTTTATATCTATTTTTAGTACTTGAATAGTTGCTTGTCCCCATCTCTAACTTTTCAGGTTCAAATATATCTAACGACGGTTGAACCATTTCTGCCAAACTTATTGTTGTCTGTTTGTGAACCATTTCGTCGGGTTTGAGATAGTTATTATTTATTGGTATGCAAATCACAAAGCATGCCCCTACATCAGTTTGATTATCAACATATATTTTTCCCTGATGAATTTCGATTAAACTTCTTGATAAATGCAATCCAATTCCAGTGCCTATTTTATTATAATTACTTTCGTTCTGAATCTGGTAAAAACGATTGAAAATATTTTCATGCTGATTTGAAGGAATTCCAGGTCCATTATCGGAAATTCGGATACGCAAATCTTCATTTTCAACATCTACCTTAATGCTAATTTTCCCATCGGTAGGTATATATTTAAATGCGTTTGATAGCACATTAAAAATCACTTTGTCAAGTTTCTCGTGATCAATCCATACAATAGGTAAATTGTCAGCAATTACTATATTAAATTCACATTTTCTCTCGGCAATTGCATTGTCAAAAGAAGACATAATTTCCCTGACAAAAGCTGCCACATCTGTTTCAACTGTTTTCAACTTCACTTGTCCTCTATCAAGTTTACGCATCTCCATAATTTGGTTCACCAGACGAAGAATGCGTTGCCCATTCAAATTAATGAGTTTATAGGTGTTTCGTAAATTACCATCCTGTGTTTCTTTAATTAGCCTTTCAACAGGGGTTAGTATCAGGGTTAGAGGAGTGCGTATTTCGTGCGAAATGTCTGTAAAGAATTGCAGTTTTGATTGCATAATTTGCTGCTCAATTTCTTTCTGCGACTCTTCCTTTCGCTGATCAAGTTTGTGTAACATTTTCTTATAGCTCCAATATCCTAAAGCTAAAATTAGTAGAAAATATATGAACTTTGCCCACAAGCTTAGCCACAAAGGGGGTGAAACGACAACTGATATGTTTCGTTCAACAGGTTCTGAACCTGCGAAATAGGCTCTAACATGGAATTTATAGTTGCCATATCCAAGGTTTGTATAAGTAGCTAATTTACTTCCCAATGGCAATGTTTTCCAATCGTTGTCAAAACCTTCCATCTTAACCTGATACACAACTTTACCTGGATTATTGAATTCTAATGCCACAAAACCCAACGAAAAACTTTTTATGTTATGATCTATCTTTATTTCATCTACAGCGTTGATATTTTTTCGCAAATAGGAACTTTCTCCAACCTTTACTTTCTCGTTGTAGATAAAGAGATTCGTAAATACAAGATTTTTTAAATGAGCCGATTCTTCAATTTTGAATGGAAAAAATGAACTAAGCCCATCAATGCCACCAAAAAATAACTCTCCGGATTTTGATTGAAAATAGGCACCTCTTTTATACTCATCGTTTAACAAACCATCGCTCACATAATAATTGGTAAAAGATTTACGTTTTATATCAAAATGTGACAGACCAAGACTAGTGCTTATCCAAAGGTTATTATGTTTATCGATTTGAATGCCTAGGACAGATGCATTTGCAAGTCCTTCAGCTTCAGTATATAGTTTTACTGTCTTTTGTTTTATATCAATATAATTTAACCCTTGCTTTGTTCCAATCCATATATTTCCATAATTATCCTGAACGATGGTTGTAATGTTATTGTTATTAACCTTACCATTTTCTTTTTTGTAATCATAGAAGGTATTTGTTCTGGAGTTCAAGCAACTAATCCCTGCACTACTTGTTCCTATCCAGACCAAATCGTTGTTTCCTAATAATATTGTTTGAACAGAGTTACTTAGGATTTGGTTACCCGATTTTAGCAAGTCATAGGTGTAGCTTTTAATTTGTTTATTGGTTGGATTATACACACACAATCCGTTTTCATTGGTACCAATCCACAGATTGCCAACTTTGTCACCTACGATGGTAAAAATATCCTTAATCTCCCGACCGTTGACATTAAGTGGCATTTTTAGAAAAGAATCTGTACTTGGATTATAAAGAAATAATCCACATAAATAAGTTCCAACCCAAATTCTCTTTTGATTATCTTCAAAAACTGAAAGAATTACACTTGCATTCAATTTTGAACTATCGAAATGTTTTTCCACATTTCGTTGTGAATTCAATCGGTAAATGCCATCACCATCCGTACCAATCCAAACCTTTCCTTTGCTATCTTCTAATACACTTAGAACACATTCAGTTCCAATACTCTTTTCCGAATAAAATGGGTTAAAACCAATATTCGTAAAAACCTTTTTCATATTTGGAATTAGCATTATACCATCCTGATACAATGCTAACCACACATTACCCTGTTTATCCTGCAAAACACAATGCACTTTTGCCTTTCGTAAATCAACCGTATTCAAGTCTGTTTCATAAGTTGAAATTTTCTTTGTTGTATAATCATAACTTTTCAACCCCAAACCATCAGTTCCAATCCACAAATTATTTTTATTTCCCCGCTTCAAAGTATAAACCGCATTGCCGGAATTAATATAATTGCGTGTAAATTGTTGCCGGGAATAATTAAACAGATTTATACCTCCATCAATAGTACCAACTAAAATATTGCCATCAATATTTTCAAGAATTGAATATACTTTATTGCTGGACAACGAGTTAAGATTGGTCGGATTGTTTGCATAATTAACTAATGTGTGATTCTGAACGTTAAGAATACTTATGCCATTATCCTGCGATCCAATCCAGATATTCGCAAAACGATCCTCAAATAGTGTATTAATTTTATTACTACATATATTGCTGTTAGTTTGCATGTAATAGATAGGTTGAAGAGTATTGGCTCGTAAACATATTGCACCCGAGCGGCTTGTTGAAACCCATATATTACCTTTGCTATCTTCGAGAATACAATTAAAGTAGCTAAAATCGGTTACGTGTGGATATGAAAAATGGATAGTAGTGAATTGCTCAGTATCCCGGTTAAACAACTGTAATCCTCCCGTTGTTCCCACCCAGAAGTTTCCTTTTCTGTCTTCCAAAACAGTTAGCACCGAATTATCTACAAGCGAAGTGGTATCGTTTTGTTTATGATAAACCGTTTTGAATTCAGAACCATCAAAAACATTTAGTCCATTGTCTGTACATACCCAAATATATCCCTTTCTGTCCTGATAAATTTTATTCACATGACTATTGGACAATTTATCTTTCAATCCATAAAACTTATCAGTATTTGCATTTAGGTTTGTGCAGAAAAAAGCAACTAAAATGTAAGTTATAAAAAGAATTCGGTTAATATAGTTTATCATACGTGAAATGTATTAGTGGTTATCTACAAAACCTTAAATCTGAATAAATTTTTGAAGTTTCGACTAGCAAAGATAGTATTTTTCATTCAATTACTAGTGTTATTAAACAGCAGCTACAATCCTATAAATCTCTGCGACATTTTTACAACAAGTTACTATTTCACGATAATACATTTGATTTAATTACAAACCTATGTAAGTTTATTACTGTAATTTTGCATACTAAAAAAAAGATACTTAATTCAATTTAAATTTATGAAAACAAAAATTTTTACTTTGCACTCAGTTATTGTTTTCTTATTTACTGTAAGTACAAATGTGAGTGCTCAAACACTGAATTTAAGTACTCCAGTTTCAGGAGACCCAAATGGTGGAAATGGTAATGCAAACTGTGTCTTGTATGCAGGTAGTGGGGGAACTGGAACTCTTTATGTTAAACAGGGGGCTAATGTACAATCTATGGCTGTTGATAAAAATGGCCGAGTTGGATTTTCATCGTATGGTTTTAATTTCATTACGATGTATGATCCTTCTACCGGAAAAGCCATTACTGGACCTCCTATGCCCAAAGTTACTGCAATGACTATTGAACCCAATGCAGAATATGCGTATTTATCTTCCGGACAAGTTGCAACTACAAACCCAACCCTTTCAAATACTACTGTTGGCTCTACAAATACACTTACTGTAACAAACACTGGGAGCGTAACGGTTGGAAATGTTGTGTCAGGAGTAGGAATTACAACAGCTGCAGGATCTCCTAGTGTCTATGTAACTGCATCTACAACAACTTCGGTTACACTAAGTGCTACAATTGCAGCAACAGCAAGTAATTATACTTTTACGCAGCCTGTTATCAATAGATATCTTTGGAGCAATACGGGTTTATCATCTTCTTTTGGATACCATACAGGAGATGCTGTTTCAGCAACTCAACTTACCTCAAATCAAGTACAAGTAATACCATTTATTTACTCCGGTGACTTGGTTTATTATAACGGAGCTGACAACAGTACTACTACTACCCGAACTCCTTTCTATTTTTCAGGAATGAGCTATGGTTTTGCATTTGATGCTTCAGGTAATTTGTATATCTCAGACAGAGAAAATCAAATAATCAGTAAAATTTCAATCCAATCATATTCTGTTACAACGTCAGCTTCAGCAGGTGCTGCCACACTAACTATGTCATCTGTTGCAGGTTTAACTGTAGGTATGTTAGTAAGTGGATTATATATTCCTAAAGGCACCTATATTACAAGTATTACTGCTAATGATGTTACTTTAAGTAATGCAACCAGTGGTGGGACTATAACTTCGACTTCAGGTAGTATTGCGTTTATTACAGGAGCATCTTTAATTGCTGGTACAGGTGTGGCAGGAAAAGCTGACGGTACTGCATCTTCTGCTACTTTTAATCAACCTTGTGGTTTAGCTTTTGACAAGAGCGGTAACCTATATGTTGCAGATAAAGCCAATATAACAGTAAGAAAAATTATTGCCTCTGCTGGCGTTGTTTCATCATCATCTATGGTTAGTTCTTTTAGCACGGGTTTAAGTGCTCAATGGGTAAATGTTGATCCAACAGGTGGTTTTCTTTATGTAGGTGAAAATACTAAAGGTTTTGTTTACAAAATACCACTTTCTACAGGTGTAAAAGCTATTTACTACGGTTCTGCCAATGCCCTGCAAGTTGCAGCCTGTACCCCAAGTACTACTGCTGCTACTATAACAACTGCAAGTTCTACAGCGCAGCTTGTTAGTGGAATGTATGTTTTTGGAATCGGGTTATCTACTTCGAAGGTTGCAAAAATTACGGGAATTGTAAGCCCAATTTCTTATACAAATTATGCAGGTGCAACAGTAAATGGAACTGCTGCAGGAAGTGTCACTACTTCCTATGCAAGCCCTGATGGTGTTATTACGGCAGGTGCCGGTTATGAATATAAAATTGATGGTCTGGGAGTAGATCCTGTAACGGGTGATGTCTATTTTGCAGATGGAGCATTCCAGATTATCAGAAAGATTTCAAATTCAAGCGTTCTCTCAACTATTGCTGATGGAAATGATTGGAATACCCCTGCCAGTTGGACCGTTTCTACTATTCCGACCACAACAAATGATGCTATTGTGCTTCATAACACTTCAGTTAATACTAATCCGACTGCTACGGTTGTAAATCTTAATGTCGAAGCCGGGAAAACGCTGACTATTGCCAATGGAGTTACGCTGACTGTTACAGGTAATGTGGTGAATAATGGTACTATTACTTGTACGGGTACTGGAAAATTATCTATGTCGGGTGCAAGCAAAACTTATTTTGGTTCAGGCGTAATGGGTAATTTGGAAATGACTGGAACAGGAACGCCAATTATTGCGTCAGGAATTACTTTAGGTTCATTAGCCATCTCTAATGTAACTGTTAGCCTAGAAGGTGCGTTAACGATAACAGGAGATTTGAATATAAACTCAGGTACGTTATCAACCGGAGCAAATACATTGACCTTGAAAGGTGCTATCTCCGGCACAGGGTACATCAATACCGGAACATCTGGGACTTTGGCTTTAGGTGGCACGGTCGAACAAATACTTGCGGCTTCAAATCTTACTTCGGGAGTGGTAAATTTGTTAACTATTAATGCAGGTTCTAAGCTTACTACTTCAGGTATAATCGGAGCTACAACCTTCAATATCTTAAGTGATGGAATAAATGGTACGGGTACATTAAAGGATGGTGGTACGTTCACAGCTACAACTGCCAATGTGAATCAGTATCTGGGTTCAGCACGCAACTGGTATGTTTCGTCGCCAATAAGTAATGCCGCTGCTCCTGCCGGCTACACCTTTTACAAGTACCTTGAACCTGGTAATAATGTAGGTTTTACAAATCCTGCAACAGCTTACTGGGAAAATATTGCTTCAGGGTCTGCTTTGGCATCGGGTACCGGCTTTATTGCACAGGCTTCAGGAACAACAACTATAGTATTTAGTGGAACATTAAATACAAGTAATGTCCCAGTATCGTTAACTCGTACTGGGTCGTCAACAAAACCCGGTTTTAATCTGATTGGTAATCCATATCCATCCTACCTGAATATTGATGCTTTGGCTTCAAATCCAGATTTGGAACCCACCTATTGGTTTCGGTGCTACAATGGAGGATATGTATTTGATACGTACAATATCCCAAGTTCAATAAGCACAGGGCTTAGTGGTAATAAGGTTTCGGCTAATATTTCTCCAATGCAGGCTTTTTGGGTGAGAGTAAAAAACACATCTACATCGGGTTCAATTATATTTACAAATTCAATGCGCGGTCATCAGGACGATGCAGGCAATAAATTCAGAGCACCTTCAGCCATCAAATCGGTTCAAAAAGTACTTCGTTTACAGGTATCGAATGGAGTAAACAAGGATGAAGCGGTTGTGTATTTTAATCCAAATGCATCTGACAGTTACGATATCTATGATTCACCCAAAATGAGCAATGGAAATGTTGCCATTCCAGAGATTTTTACTCAGGTTGGAAGTGAACAGTTGGTTATAAACGGTTTGAACAGCATAACTCCAGACAAAGTAGTAACATTGGGTTTCACTACCGGACAAGCAAACTCGTTCGAGTTGAAGGCTACTGAACTATCTAACTTCGATGCTGGAACGCAAGTGTTGTTGGTAGATAATGTTACCGGAACTCAAACTGACCTGACTGCCGGAAGTACTTATAGTTTTACTTCGGATGAGACATCCACTTTATCTCGCTTCGGTGTTCTGTTTAAAACTCAGAATAATACTACCGATAAAAATAATAACTCAGCTATTGATCCGACTATTTCAATATATAAAAATGTAACGGATCAGATAGTGGTTGATTGTAAAGCTGGTATTAACAG
>JBBQMQ010000070.1:0-12194 GCA_038329115.1 Bacteroidales bacterium | reverse complement strand
AAAACGGAATTTTGTAGTAAAACCAAATAAAAGGACATCACACGAAGGAGTAATCCCGAATATTGGCGGAATAAACATTTTTATTTCTTTCCTTCTGACAGTATTTCTGTTTTCTTATGAAATAATAAGTCAACTTCAATTTACTATTATTGGAGTTTTTATCATTTTAATCGTTGGTTTTGTTGACGATTTGATAGATATTAAAGCCGCGTGGAAATTGTTGGGAGAACTCGCTTCAGCATTTTTCCTGATAGTTGTGTCTGATGTACGGTTATCTCATTTACACGGATTTCTGGGCATTTATGAATTATCTATGGGATGGAGTTATGTAATTTCATTTTTTGTATTTGTTGTAATAATTAATGCACTGAATCTTATTGATGGAGTTGATGGTTTAGCCTCGGGCCTAGGAATTTTATACTCATTATTTTTTGCATTATATTTTCAATTAACAGGAAATGTAAATCTTGCCATTTCTGCTTTCGCCATGGTTGGATCTTTAATCGTTTTCTTCATTTATAATGTATTTGGAAGGAAAAGTAAGATTTTTATGGGCGATTCGGGTTCATTGTTGTTAGGATATATGATAACTTTGTATGTGTTTGAATTTTGCGATATGAATGCATATCATAGAGTTGCAGATACTTTTTACATGACAGCAGCACCGGCAGTAGCAATTTGTGTTCTTTCAGTACCTTTGTTTGATACCTTGCGCGTAATGCTTACCAGACTTAAAAAGGGAGTATCACCATTTCATCCGGATAAAAATCATATTCACCATTTACTGCTAAAGACAGGGTTGAAACATCGTCAGGTAACCTTAGTACTTCTATGTGTTTCCATTTTATTTATCTTTTTAGGTTTAATTGGCCGTCACTGGTCTATACTACATCTTGTTCTTATAGCTTTTTCTATTGCTTCGGTACTTACCTATATCTTGTGGCGGTTAGTTGATAAAAAAATGCAGCTTAAATGAAATAGAAATACTGTAACTTTGATTACAATACTTCGATTTATTAATTGATTTTTTTCGAAAACTATAACTATGATTTCAGTAGAACAATTAACGGTTGAATTTGGCGGATCGCCACTTTTTGATGAAATAAGTTTTTTGGTAAATCCAAAAGATAAAATTGCACTTGTTGGTAAAAACGGTGCAGGTAAAACAACTCTCCTACGTATTTTTGCCGGAAAGCAAATCCCCACAAAAGGCAAAGTAACAATCCCAAAAGATCTTATAATCGGTTATTTGCCTCAGCACATGATTCATAATGAGGGTACCACAGTAATGCAGGAAGCTGAAAAAGCTTTTGAACATATCACTGAACTTCAGGCAGAAATAGAGCAGATGAATATCGATTTAGCTGAAAGAACTGATTACGAAAGTGAAGATTATCACCAATTAATTGACAGACTTAGTCATTCAAACGAACATTTGCAAATAATAGGTAATGGTAACTTTCTGGGTGAAATTGAAAAAACACTGATTGGATTAGGATTTGTAAGAACAGACTTTGACCGACAATGTTCTGAATTTAGCGGAGGCTGGCGAATGCGTATTGAACTGGCGAAAATCTTGTTGCTAAGACCAGATATTTTACTCCTTGATGAGCCAACAAATCATCTTGATATTGAATCGATTCAATGGTTGGAAAATTTTCTTGTTACTTCGAATGGTGCAATAGTTCTCGTATCGCATGACCGTGCTTTTATTGATGCGGTTACAGGCAGGACGATTGAAATTTCGTTAGGAAAAATATATGACTACAATGTAAATTACTCCAAATATGTAGAATTACGTGTTGAACGTCACGAACAACAGGTACGTGCTTATGAAAATCAGCAGAAACTAATTCTGGAAACCGAAGATTTTATTGCTCGATTCCGTTATCAGGCTACTAAAGCCGTTCAGGTTCAGTCGCGTATAAAGCAACTCGACAAATTAGAGCGGCTTGAAGTGGATTTGGAAGATAATTCGCGATTGAGTTTGAAGTTTCCCCCGGCACCTCGTTCAGGAAGCATTCCTGTTGAAATTGAGCGCCTTTCGAAAGCTTATGGAAATCATTTGATTCTTGACAATATCGGTATGATTATCAATCGGGGTGAAAAAGTTGCTTTTGTTGGTAAAAATGGCGAAGGGAAAAGTACATTGGTAAAATGTATCATGCAGGAGATTGAATATTCAGGGAAACTGAAATTGGGGCATAATGTAAAGATAGGGTATTTCGCTCAGAATCAAGCATCTTTGCTCGATGAAACGAAAACTGTTTTTGAAACAATAGATTATGTTGCTGTAGGAGATATCCGAACTAAAATCAGGGATATTCTTGGTGCATTTATGTTTGGTGGTGAAGCATCAGATAAAAAAGTGAAAGTACTTTCGGGTGGTGAACGAAGTCGCCTGGCAATGATTCGTTTACTTTTGGAACCGGTTAATTTGCTGATACTTGACGAACCAACAAATCATTTGGATATGCGTTCGAAGGATGTTTTGAAAGAAGCAATCAAAGCTTTTGATGGAACTGTTATTGTTGTTTCGCACGATCGTGAATTTTTAGATGGCTTGGTCACGAAAGTGTATGAGTTTGGAAATAAGAAGATACGTGAACATTTAGGCGGTATTTATGATTTTCTGCAATACAAGAAAATGGACAGTTTGCGTGAACTGGAAATATCTAATTCGTTGAAAGTAGCAACAGAAGGTAAAGATAAAACTGCTTCGGAAAATAAATTGAGCTACGAAGCGCGTAAAGAACAAAACCGGAAAATTCGTAAGGCGGAAAAGGATGTTGAAGAAGTAGAAAAAATGGTTTCGGCACTTGAAAGTGAAATAGCCGGAATGGATGAACAGCTTCAATTACCTGAAAAAGCATCTGATAATGATTATATTATGCTTTATCAGAGGAAGCAACGGGAATTGGAACAAAAAATTTACGAATGGGAGCTATTAAATGAAGAATTGGAAAATTTGAAAATATAACGATTAACATAAAATATGCCAAATCTATATTTAATACCTACAACCCTTGGCGAAAGTTCTTTGGAACGAATAATGCCAACTTTCAACTATCAGATAATAAATGATTTGCAATATTTCGTGGTCGAAGATATCCGAACTGCCCGACGGTTTTTGAAAAAGGTGAACCGGGAAATTGATATTGATAAGCTCACTTTTTTTATTCTCAACCAGCATACTTCTCCGCAGGAACTGAGTAGTTTTTTGAAACCGATGTTCGAAGGTCACAATATGGGAATTATTTCCGAAGCGGGTTGTCCTGCCATTGCCGATCCAGGAGCTGACGTGGTTGCAATTGCTCAACAAAATAATTTTAATGTAGTGCCATTAATCGGACCGTCTTCAATCTTATTGTCGCTTATGGCTTCCGGTTTCAATGGACAAAGTTTCGCCTTTGTTGGTTATCTGCCTATTCAGCCAACCGATCGTTCAAAAATGTTACGAAAACTTGAATCGAGAGCTATTTCTGAAGATCAATCACAGATTTTTATTGAAACTCCTTACCGAAACATGAAACTTTTGGAAGAAATAATTCAAACTTGTCAACCTTCCACACGTTTATGTATTGCTGTTGATATTACGCTTGATACAGAATTTATTAAAACAAAAACAGTGAAGGATTGGAAAACCCAACTTCCTGATTTGAATAAAAGACCCTGTATCTTTTTGATTTATAAATAATGCTCACAAAGTGTATATTTTTCAATTATTTATAAATTATAATTTTTACTTTTAAAATAATAAGTATATTTGCTGAAGATTAAATTTTTTTTTGAGATTGAAGCAACGAAAAATTTACTTCTTGTTGTAAAGATAACCTTGAAATTAAGTTAGATAATTAATAATAACCTATATGGATTCAGAAGTTAAACTGACAATAGCCGGATTAGTATATAACCAAACTGTGGTTGGAACTTATGGTTTGGTTCTGAGTGAAGAATTCGGAAATCGTCGCTTCTCCGTTATGATCGGGGAACCTGAGGCGCAGTCTATCGCATTAAAACTGAATAATAAAAAGTCACCAAGACCGCTGACTCATGATTTGATTAAAAGTCTGTTAGGCGTTTTTGATGCTGAGTTATTGAAAGTTTTGATTTACGATATGGTGAATGATGTGTTTTTTTCAGAATTACAAATTCTGAAAGATGATAACATTGTAATTGTCGATGCGCGGACTTCAGATGCTGTTGCATTGGCTGTACGAGCTGAATGTCCGATATATATAAAATCAGAGATTTTAGATATCGTTGGAACTGAAGTTGAGAATGAAACCACAGATAAAGTAAAACCTGATACAGAAGCTCTGAAGAATGAAAATCTTGATATCTTGTCAGTTGAAGAGTTGAATGATTTGCTTGAAATGGCTGTAAAGGAAGAAAAATATGAATTGGCTGTAAACATTCGGGATGCCATTAAAAGAAAGAAACGGTAAATGATAAATTAACTGATAAAATAACATAATACAGAAAAATCATGGGATTAAAATTTCGTCTTACCATAATGAGTTTCCTACAGTTTTTTGTTTGGGGAGCCTGGTTAATTACAATTGCCAATTATTGGTTTGGAACAAAACAATGGGGTGGAGCAGAGTTTGGTGCGGTTTTTTCTACACTCGGAATTTCTTCAATTTTTATGCCTACACTTACCGGTATTATTGCAGACAGGTGGGTAAATGCCGAAAAGCTATATGCTATTCTACATACATTAAGTGGATTAGCAATTGCATATTGTACGCAGGTCACAAATCCTGATACATTTTTTTGGGTTATGCTGGTGGCTATGTGTTTCTATATGCCAACTATATCTCTTTCAAATTCAATAGCTTATAATGCATTAAAATCCAATAACTTTGATGTAGTAAAAGTATTTCCGCCCATTCGTGTATGGGGAACTATCGGATTTATTGTGGCTATGTGGGTAACTAATTTAACCGGTAATAAAGCTACCGTAAATCAATTTGTTATTTCAGCAATTGCTTCTTTAATTTTGGGTGCATACTCATTGACATTACCTAAATGCCAGCCTCAAAAAAATACTTCAACCAACTCAAGTTGGGTTGAATTGTTTGGATTGAATGCATTTAAGCTTTTTAAGACCTATAAAATGGCTCTTTTTTTCATTTTCTCCATGTTTTTAGGTGCAGCATTGCAGTTGACGAATATGTATGGCGATACTTTTCTGGATGATTTCAAAAAAATGCCTGAATTTGCCGGTTCATTTGTCGTAAAATATTCTACGATAATTATGTCTATCTCTCAAATTTCAGAAACACTGTTTATTTTGGCTATTCCTTTCTTCCTGAAGCGATTTGGAATTAAAAAAGTGATGCTGATCAGTATGTTTGCCTGGGTGTTACGGTTTGGATTATTTGCTTACGGAAATCCTGCAGAAAATTTATGGATGATAATTATGTCATGTATTGTATACGGAATGGCTTTCGATTTTTTCAATATATCAGGTTCATTATTTATCGAAACTACTACAGATCCAAGAATTCGTTCAAGTGCTCAGGGTTTGTTTATGATGATGACAAATGGATTCGGTGCTATTTCCGGAAGCTTTATCAGCGGCTATATCATTCAAAATTATTTTACAAATGGTACTACAAAAGACTGGCATTCTATCTGGCTTGTTTTTTCGGCATACGCCTTAGTGGTTGCCATCCTCTTTGCCATATTCTTTAAACATAAACATGATCCAGATAAACTGACTTCGATTCAACATTGATAGTAATGTGGATTTTTTACAAAATAAAAACGGTTTCAATTTTTAAAATTGAAACCGTTTTCTTTATGTCAGGAGATTTATATTATCCCAATTTTACATCAAGATTTCTTTTTAAAGCTGCCAGGAATCCTTCGGTACTTAAATAGTTTTCGCTGGTCACATTATCACCATAAATCAAAACTGCAAGATCTTTTGTCATTTCGCCTGCTTCTACGGTTTCGATACAGACTTGTTCCAGTTTTTCGCAGAAATTATGCAACTCAGTATTTCCATCAAGTTTGGCGCGATGCATCAAACCACGAGTCCACGCAAAGATAGATGCAATGGGGTTTGTTGAAGTTGATTTGCCTTGTTGGTGTTGGCGGTAGTGACGTGTTACGGTTCCGTGAGCTGCTTCAGCTTCAACGGTTTTTCCATCAGGAGTGACAAGCACCGACGACATCAAACCCAATGACCCAAATCCTTGAGCCACAGTGTCGGATTGTACATCGCCATCGTAGTTTTTACATGCCCACACAAAACCACCGTTCCATTTCATACACGAGGCCACCATATCGTCAATTAAACGGTGTTCGTACGTTATACCGGCTTCTTTGTAAGCAGATTCAAATTCATTTTCGAATACTTCCTGAAAAATATCTTTAAAACGACCATCGTAGGCTTTCAGGATAGTGTTTTTCGTAGAAAGATACAAAGGCCATTTTTTATCTAAAGCCACCTGCATAGAAGAACGTGCAAAACCATAAATAGATTCGTCGGTATTGTACATAGCCATTGCCACGCCATCGCCTTCGAGATTATATACTTCCCATTCTTTGGTTTCGCCGGCTTCGTTGGTAAAAGTCATTTTTAATGTTCCTTTCCCCTTAATAACGGTGTCGGTAGCTTTGTACTGATCTCCAAATGCATGACGCCCAATAACAATAGGTTTTGTCCATCCTTGTACATAACGTGGAACATTGTTCATTACTATCGGCTCCCGAAAAACGGTTCCACCAATGATATTGCGGATAGTTCCGTTTGGTGATTTCCACATTTTCTTTAAACCGAATTCTTCTACACGGGCTTCATCGGGAGTAATGGTTGCACATTTGATTCCCACGTTGTATTTATTGATTGCATTGGCAGAATCGATTGTTACCTGATCATTCGTCAAATCACGGTTTTCAATTCCCAAATCATAATACTTAATATCTAAATCGAGATACGGGAGAATTAATTCTTTTTTGATGAAAGACCAGATAATGCGGGTCATTTCATCGCCATCGAGTTCAACTACCGGATTGGCTACTTTTATTTTTTGCATATTAAAAAAGCCCCCTAAACCTCCGCCAGCTGGCGGAGACTTAATGGAGCGTTAAAGTTGTTTTTTTAGTTTTAAAATCATATATAGTATGTCTTTAAGTCCCCTTCGGGGGATTTAGGGGGCTGCTTATCTCTCCTTCAATGGTATGAAGTTTTTTCGCTCACCAACGTTTTTATAAGCAGGACGAATAATACGTTTGCTGGCAAAATTCAGTTCTTCGATGCGATGAGCTGTCCAACCGGTGATACGAGCCATGGCAAACAATGGAGTAAATACTTCGGTTGGCAATCCGATGGCTTCATAAACAAATCCGGAATAAAAATCGACATTGGTACAAACTTGTTTGTTGATATCGTCGCCTTTGAAAGTCATGAAAGCATGTACTGAGCGTTCGTCAAGTAATTCAAGAAATGCAAATTCTTTTTCAAGCCCTTTCTCTAAAGCAAGTGCCCGAGCCATTTCTTTCAATAGCAATGCTCGTGGATCGGAAATGGTATAAACTGCATGACCTATTCCATAAATCAGACCGCTTTTGTTATATGCTTCTTTATTAAGCATTTTCTTCAGGTAAGCATCAATTTCTTTCGCGTTTGACCAGTCTTTGATGGCTGTTTTTAAATGTTCGAACATTTGAACCACTTTGATATTTGCACCACCGTGAAGCGGGCCTTTTAAAGATCCGATTCCGGCTGCAATTGCTGAGTAAGTGTCTGTTTGAGTTGAACTTACAACGCGTACTGCAAAGGTTGAATTATTACCACCACCGTGGTCGGCATGAAGAATAAGCAATAAATCCAATATCTTGACATCTAATTCAGTGTAATTTTCCGAACCTTTCATCATATAAAGGAAGTTTTCTGCTAAAGAAACACCTTCTTTTGGATGGCGAATATGTAAAACACGTCCTTGTTGGCTATGACGCAAAATGTTAAATGCGTAAGCCACGATGGTTGGAAACTTAGCAATTAAATCAATGGATTGTTTGATTAGATTGTCACGTGAAATATCATCAGCGTTTGCATCAAATGTGTACATTTCAAGAACACTTCTCGCTAAAATGTTCATAATGTCAACACCTTCCAAATCAATGATATTCATGGTTGCTTTTTTGTCCAATGCCATTCCTTCATTCAGAATAGTAGAAAATAATTTTAACTCTTCAGTATCTGGTTGATAGCCTGAAAGAAGCAAAAATGCAGTTTCTTCAAATCCCAATCTGTTTTCGGCCTGTAATCCATGTACTAAATCTTCCACATCCAATCCACGGTAGAATAATTTACCGGGAACTGCTTTGAGTCCGCCTTCGGGTAATTTTTCGTAACCAACAACATCGCCAACCTTTGTTAAGCCAACCAACACCCCTGAGTGGTCTTCATTACGTAAACCACGTTTTACATTAAACTGTGTAAATAATTCCTTGTCGATTCGACTGGTAGTTTTAATTGTTTCCGATAATTTGTAAATTAAATAATCCTTTTCCATGACATTCGATTTTATATTGTTATTTTTAATCTTTCCTAATTGTTTAACACGTAATTGGCGAGATTTGTTTTTGCTAGTATAAATTTTTTATTTTTGCATTGCGTTCAATGCGCTTCCGGCTTTGAACCAATCAATCTGCGCCTGATTATAAGTATGAACGGCTTCAAACTGATCAATCGTTCCATCAGAATGCAGCAATCTGACGATCAGATTTTTGCCAGGTGTAAATTCTTTTAATCCAAGTATGCTGATTTTGTCATCTTCACGGACTTTATCGTAATAGTATTTATCAGCAAA
This sequence comes from Bacteroidales bacterium, assembly GCA_038329115.1. Classification (GTDB taxonomy): domain Bacteria; phylum Bacteroidota; class Bacteroidia; order Bacteroidales; family Paludibacteraceae; genus Paludibacter. The sequence continues at coordinate 3,366 of JBBQMQ010000070.1, read as the reverse complement.
AGTTAGTGCCAGCATTCCTTGTTTTTTCAGGTTTGTCTCATGAATACGCGCAAATGATTTCACCAAAATGGCTTTCACATTCAGAAAACGTGGTTCCATAGCAGCATGTTCGCGACTTGAACCTTCTCCGTAATTTTCTTCGGCAATAACAATTGAGCCAATATGTTGAGACTTATATTTACGTGCCAAAGCGGGAACTGCAATATATTCACCCGTTTCAGGATCCAGAACAGCATTTGTTTTATCATTAAATGAATTTACAGCACCAATCAGCATATTATCTGATATATTATCCAAATGTCCACGGAAACGCAACCAGGGACCTGCCATCGATATGTGGTCTGTTGTACATTTCCCTTTTGCTTTGATTAATAGCGGTTGGTCAATTAAATCTTTGCCATCCCAGGGCGCAAACGGGTAAAGTATTTGTAAGCGTTTTGATTCAACATCTATAATCACCTCGTTATCATTTTTGGTGGGGGCAATATACCCGGCATCTTCAACAGCGTACCCTTTTGGAGGTAATTCATATCCAACCGGTTCCTGTAATTTTACAGATTCTCCTTTTTCGTTCACCAATGTGTCTGTCAATGGATTAAAGCATAAATCGCCGGCAATTGTCAGTGCTGCTACAACTTCGGGCGAACCAATAAAGGTGTGCGTATTCGGATTGCCGTCATTCCGCTTTGCAAAATTGCGGTTAAACGATGTGATGATTGAATTCGGACGTTCAGGTTGATTCGTTTCACGTTTCCACTGACCAATACACGGACCGCAGGCATTTGCCATGATAACACCACCAACCGATTCAAATTCCTGAAGAATTCCATCGCGGTCGGCCGTATAACGCACTAGTTCAGATCCGGGATTAATAATAAATTGCGCTTTGACTTTCAGATTTTGTTCTTTCGCGTATTTAACCACCGAAGCAGCACGGGTCATATCTTCGTACGAAGAATTGGTGCAAGAGCCAATCAACCCAACTTCCATCACTTGTGGATAATTTTTTTCTTTTACTGTTTTTGCAAATTCCGAAATAGGATAAGCCGCATCCGGTGTAAATGGTCCGTTAATATAAGGTTCGAGTTCGCTGAGATTAATTTCAATCACCCGATCATAATAACCTTCGGGACGAGCTACCACTTCAGGATCCGGCTGTAGATGTTCAATAATCTGATTGGCAGCTTTAGCAACTGAAGATCGTCCGGTTGCAATGAGATAATCAGCTGATTTTTGGTCGAATGGGAAAAGAGAAGTGGTAGCACCAACTTCGGCACCCATATTGCAGATGGTTCCTTTTCCGGTAGCCGATAACGATGCTGTTCCTTCACCAAAATATTCAATCACAGCATTTGTTCCACCTTTCACGGTCAGTATGCCTGCGAGTTTCAGAATCACATCTTTGGGGGAAGCCCAACCCGAAAGTTTCCCGGTCAGTTTTACACCTATTATTTTGGGCATTTTCAATTCCCATGGCATTCCGGCCATTACATCAACGGCATCGGCACCACCAACTCCAATAGCTATCATTCCCAGCCCGCCTGCATTTGGCGTATGTGAATCGGTGCCAATCATCATTCCGCCCGGAAATGCATAATTTTCCAACACCACCTGATGAATAATTCCTGCTCCGGGTTTCCAGAAGCCAATTCCGAATTTATTGGAAACGGCACTTAAAAAATCGTACACTTCGCGGTTGGTAACTACGGCAGTTTGTAAATCGGGTTTGGCAGAAATATAAGCCTGAATAAGGTGATCGCAGTGAACGGTAGAAGGGACTGCCGCCGTTTTACGCCCCGAATTCATCAATTGCAACAAGGCCATTTGTGCTGTTGCATCCTGCATGGCTACACGATCCGGCGAAAAGTTTACATAATCAATGACTCTTATGTAATTATTTAAAGGTTCGTCAGCCGCCAAATGTGCATAGAGAATTTTCTCGGTAAGCGTAAGAGGTCGTTGTAATTTCTGTTTAATCTGATTTATTTTATCAGGAAAGGAAGCGTATAAACGCTGAATCATATCTTCATCAAAAACCATATTTTTGTATTTTTAGTCAATTTGTAATTATTTCAAGGGCAAATATACACAAAAATCGGAATTTTGTGCAATCTTAAAATGTATTTATTATCTTTTTTTAAAAACAGATATTTAAAATGTCCAATAAATTAATCTTCTAAAAATCCAAATTTCCCTTCATTTAGATCTTGGTACGCGTCAAGAATCTCTTGTTTGGTATTCATTACAAAAGGTCCGGACGATGCAATAGGTTCATTAATCGGTTCTCCGCTTAAAATTAAAACGATAGCATCGTTAGTTGATTCCAGTTCAATGTCCGTTCCATCATTTTTGAATAAAGCTAAATGGTCGGCAGGAACTGTCTGACCATTTATGTCGGCAATGCCTTCAATAATCAGAAAACAGGTGTTATACTTTTCAGGAAATGAAAAAAGTACTTTAGCATCCTTTTTAAGACGTGCATTATACATTTCAACCGGAGTAAATGAAGTAGCCGGTCCTTTTGTTCCGTTGTAATTGCCGGCAATTACTTCTATAAAACCCTGATTGTCAGGTAAAATTCTTTTTCCAAATTCAGCTTGTTTAATGGATTGGTATTTGGGAGGATCCATCTTGTATTTAGCCGGAAGATTTACCCAGAGTTGCACCATTTGTGCCAATCCACCTTTTTTACTCCATTCTTCTTCCTGATATTCCTTATGCAAAACCCCGGACGCCGCAGTCATCCATTGCACATCGCCTTCATCAATCACACCGCTATTTCCGGCACTGTCGTGATGTGCCACTTTGCCATGATAGGCAATGGTAACCGTTTCGAAACCGCGATGCGGATGAACGCCAACTCCACGCGGTGTTTCGCTGGGTGGAAATTCAATTTTAGCACCATAATCCATCAGAAAAAAAGGACTCATGCGTTTCAAATCCAGATTTCCCGGAATGAAATTATGAACCCTAAAAGCATTTCCAACCCAGTGTGGTGGAGGAGGAGACATGATTTTATCGATTGATTTTAAATTATTCATAACATTCTTTTGTAAATAAACAACTGACTTCGTGATTGGTTCGGAATAAATTGAAAATGACTTATTATTGAGTGTTTCAGGATTGTAAATGGAATTTTACCAACTTAATATAAAGAATACGAAGACACAGGTTGTAAATGTGAACTGGTAAGTGTGGAAATTGTAGCATGACTTTAAGTCGTACTCTAACTAATGGAACAAGTAGAACGATTGTAATCCTTGCCCTCTGCTAATCGAAATAGCTATTTTATGTCAAAGTATGTAGAGCTGTGTTGGCCTACGACTAAATAGGGACTAATTTGAATTCATTTTTGCTATCTTTACC
>JBBQMQ010000069.1:0-12305 GCA_038329115.1 Bacteroidales bacterium | reverse complement strand
GGTGTTACTACACTTCCTGTTGCCAATACATTAAACGCTGCGTTTACAACTCAACCTGTAGTTACAGTTCAAGATCAATATGGAAATAAAGTAGCAACCAGTACAGCCAGTGTGGTAGCATCAGTTGGAACAGGTGGATGGACTTTAGGTGGAACTTCAACTCTTTCAGCTGTAGCAGGTGTTTGCACATTTGTCGGCTTAACTGTTAATGCTGCTGGAAATATTGCAGGTGCAACCATTAACTTTGCTTCTGCACCATTAACCAGTACATCAGCTACATTTAATGTTGGACCTACTGCCGTTAATGAAGTGCCTGAAAATTCGGTTGCTTCTATTTACAGAAATACTGATAATCATATTACAGTTATTTGTGATGAAGGTTTAAGTGCTGAAAGTACAGTTGCTGTCTACAATATGACCGGACAAAGATTGGTTTCTAACCGTTTGACTTCTACCATATCGGTATTGAATCAATCCTTACAATCAGGTATTTATTTGGTATCAGTTACCAATGCCGGTAAAACGATGACCCGTAAAATTGCATTGAACTAATACAATATTTTCACTTCCTAAACCCCAACTAAAAAATGGGATTTAGGAGGTTAACTTTTCTCTTAAATCACAAATCAATATTATAAAAACAATCTTTTAAAAAATCAATTCTTATGAAAAAAATTACAGGAATTATTCTAACGTTACTCCTAAGTTGTGCGACTTTTGTGTCGGCGCAGGTAACAATCATTGGTGCTACAGAAGCATCAGTAGGGGCAGTAAATAAAAGTTACACCACTTTGAAACTTGCTTTTGACGCCATCAATGCCAATACTTCTGCTTTAGCTGCAGATGTTTTATCTATAGAAGTTTCGGCAAATACCACTGAGACTGGTCAAGCAACCCTTATTGCACCTCTAGGAATTTCATCACTAACCCTTACACCTGGAGCAACTACTTACAAATTCCCTCAAATTACATTAACTGGTGGAACAAACACTGCAACAGGTACATTTATTGTGACAATTTATAATGGGAAAATACAAACCATTGCCAATTCAAATGGAGCTTGGACGGTAGCACCTACTGTAACTATTGAAGGAGCCGGTGGTACAAATAGTTTGAATGTTACTACTCCGGCAATTGCATTTTGTACTACTTCAACAACCAATTTAACATTTTATATAACCGATGGTGGAGCCGGATACGGACCTAAAACTACCGTGACCCCTAACAGTGGTGGCTCTGGTGCTGCAATTGGTTTGGCTCTTGTTTCTGCTGCAACCACACCTGCGTCAGGAGTTCTTTCACCCACAGCGGTAGCTGTATCAACAAGCACTTATCTGGATAATGCCGGTAGTGGATATACTAGTGGAGCTACTGCACCTGCTGCCAATACTACGGGTGGAACATTTGCTTCAGGAACTGCTGCAACTGCAAGTTATGCAATTGGAATAACAAAAGCAAATTATGCTTCCGTAAAGATATACCCAACCGCAGCTAACGTAGTAATTAGCGCATCGAATACATCAAATCAGCCCTTTATAACATTAAATGGAACATCGAATGTTACTATTGATGGACGTGTACATACTGCCGGAGTTCCTTCTGGAATAGCAGATTTAACTATTCAGTACAATTGTACGGCTACATCAGGTACTCCAGCTGTTCCAAGTACAAATAATGCAGCAACCATATATTTAAATGCATGTGCCAATCACAATACTATTAGCTATTGCAAATTAAAATCGAATGCTCAAAATGGCAATATCCGTGGCACATTGGCTATTGGTACTTTTAATATAATAAATGGTACTGGGGCATCAAGTGTAGGGGGTAGTTACAATACTATTTCATATAATGCATTTTCTGCTCTTAATCCTAATGGAACAAGTGGAGCTGCTAATGGAAATGGTGGTTTATTAACATCTGCTTGCTGTAACGATGACTTCCCAAATACATATAATACGATTGACAACAACACGTTTGATAATTATTTCATAGCAGGTCCGGTAGGTAATATCTCAGCTGCTATCTATGTATATGGAAATCCAAACCCAAACAAACCAAATCATTCGAATTATACCATTACGAATAATAGCTTTTTTAATTCGGCTGATGGAGCTACCACTGCCAATAACAGCAGAATGTTTATAAAAGTTGGTAATTCGTCTAGCAATATTTATGGTGGTTCTGGTCATACTATTTCCGGAAATTATATAGGTGGTAAAGCTGCAAATTGTTTGGGCGGTACGTTGACTAAGACCGGAGCATTTCAAGATAACCTGACATGCATACATCTGAATGCTTCGAATGGTGCACCTTCAACAATACAGAATAATGTTATGAAAAACATGTCTTTCACAAATGGAGGAGGAGCTGTTTCAAACACTACTAAATTCATAGATGTCAATGGATCTGGCACTGTGTCTGTTACTGGTAATACAATAGGAGATACTTCGATTGGTTCTATCGTAGTTGACAACTCAACTATAACAACTGCTTCCAATATGTATGGTATTTTTATTAATGCAACAGGTGCTGTTACCTGCCAAAACAATACAATTGGCTCAATTACTTTAAGTAACCCGACTTCAACCGCAAATATCATTACCAACTTTGCCGGAATATGGAAGTCAGCAACTGCAGGAAATTGCACCATAAGTAATAACACAATCGGAAATGCTACTGTTCTTAATAGTATAAATAACAATTCAGGCTCAACACAATGGGTATATCCTATTTACAGTGCTGGAACTGGTTCAATTGCGGTAAATAATAATACGATAGCTAGCATTACGAGTAATACGACTACCGGAAGTCTTTACGGGATATATCAATCTGGAGTCAGCACATTCAGTGCGAATGCCAATTTAATCCATTCGTTGAATGTAACTTCAAGCAGCACAGCAGCCAAAGTGGTAGGAATTTATTGTGCGAGTGGCACAAATGCAATTACCAATAATATAGTAAAACTGAATGGCGATAATGCTGCAACAATCTATGGTTTGGATGAAGAAGAAGCGGCTACTGCCAGTACCATTCAACACAATACCGTGTATATAAGCGGAGCACCAACAGCAGTTTTAGCTCTTAATTCAGCTTGTATTGCCAGCAATGGTTCTACAAACGCCCGCAACATTCAAAATAATGTTTTTGTAAATGCACGTACGAATAATGGCGCCACAGGCATTCATTATGCACTGTATATGCCGGCTACGACTGGAACTGTGGCTGTAAATGCAAATGATTATCAAGCTACAGGGGCAAGTGGAGCAATGTTAGGCTACTCAGCCGGAGCAGATGTCTCAGCATTGCCGATTGTAACAGGTCAAGACGCTAACAGCTTGAATGCAGATCCCGGATTTGCAAATGCAGGTGGCACATTGGCAGCAGATTATATGACCAGTGCCACTTTAACTGGTGTAAGCTCAAGTGTAGCCACTGATTATTCAGGTGCAGCACGTTCTACTATTCAAATGGGCGCCTGGAATAAATCAGTAGGTACAGATGTCGATAATCTTGGCGAAAATGAAGGGATTATTGTAACACGCAAAAATAATCAACTGGTAATCATTTGTAAAAATGAGTTGAAAATCGATGCTTCCGTATCGGTTTACAACGTGGTGGGTAATAAATTAGTATCTACACGATTGATAAATGCTACAACTGTTTTGGATAATTCATTCCAATCAGGAATTTATCTTGTATCAGTAATGAATGCAGGAAAAACTACAACTCAAAAGATTGTGCTTAATTAACACGTTAGTTTTTTAATCAAAATTTGGTTGTTTTTTGGGAAGGAAGAATGTTTGAATAATTCAGACATTCTTCTTTTTTTTCTATCTTTTCACCAGGAAAATGAAACCATTTTGAATATTGATCATATTATACCGATTGCAGAAATAATTCAGTCCAATGTCGACTACGTCTAATTGTACTGTTTATTTCTTCCGTTTCACGGAATGTACCATATGCATCGGCATTATACCAAAAATGACTTTGGGCTGAAATAAAAATTCGTTTGGTATTATTTATTTGCGTAATTTGAAATTATTTTCCAATTAAAGAAATTTTTCCGTAATAATCCATTATATTTGTAGCGAGAAATTAAACAGTCTGCTGAAAATTTCTAATTTCAGAATTTGTTTGAATCAGTATAACTAATTTTTAAAAGATAGTTATGGAAACGCTCACTTATTCTACCGTCCCCGACCTTATTCTCGATGAAATTATCGGGAAATATCAAGGCAAGCCCGGCATGTTACTTTCAACTTTGGAAGAAGTTCAGGAAAAGAATCTATTAAAATTTCTTCCCGGCGAAACACTGAAAACCGTATCACAAAAACTGAATGTGCCTTACACACAGGTTTACAGTGTTGCCACTTTCTATTCCTTTTTCAATCTGAAACCACAAGGCAAACACTCCATTATTGTTTGTCGGGGCACCGCTTGTCACACGAAAGGCTCAAAAGCTTTGCTCGAGGAAGTTGGACCATTGCTTGGCGTTAAAAAAAACGACGATGATTCAGAATCTTCATTTACCACTCCCGACAATTTATTCACCATTAAAACGGTGGCATGCTTTGGTCAATGCGCTCAATCGCCTGTAGTGGAGGTTGATGGCGTTATCTACAGCAATGTCAATTCGCAAAAATTGGTGAAGATATTGAAGAAAATAAACCCCTAACCCCTAAAGGGGAATTGGGTTACTTTTATTCGACAACTAAATAGATTGTAATTTGTAAAGATTGCATATATCTAATCCCCCTTTAGGGGTTAGGGGTTCCTTAAAAACTAATATCATGAAATCAAACAACCTTGAAATATTAAGACAACAGAATCAGTTTCGGATTCTTCCAGCTACACCCATGATTCTGGTTGGAATGGGCACTTGTGGAATTGGCAATGGTGCAGATGTTGTTTTTAACCGTATTCAAAGATTTATTGCTGAAACAAGCTTTGATTGCAAGCTGAAACAAACCGGTTGCTTTGGCTTTTGTGCCGAAGAACCCTTGGTAACGCTTTATCAGCCCGGCAAACCCATGTTGGTTTACAGCAAAGTGGATGAAAAAGATGCGCTTCGCATTGTTGAAGGACTGCAAAAAGGAAAAATATACCCAAAGAAAATCCTTTGCCGCATCGACGAATGGGATTTCCATACTTCGAAAGTTGTTTTTGGAAAAGGCTACGACGACATTCCGCATTGGGATGAAATTCCATTTTTCAAAGGGCAAAAGAAAATAGTGTTACGCGATGCCGGACTAATTGATCCGGAAGAAATTCTTGACTATATTGCTGTGGGTGGTTATCAGGCATTTTGCAAAGTGCTTGACGGTATGCAACCGGCTGATGTGGTGACGGAAGTGACAGAAGCCAGACTTCGTGGTCGCGGTGGAGCGGGCTTCCCTACCGGTATAAAATGGGACATTATGCGGAAAGCCGAAGCCGATAAGAAATACATAATCTGCAACGCCGATGAAGGTGATCCGGGAGCATACATGAACCGCAACGAAATTGAAAGTGACCCACACATGCTTCTTGAAGGCATGTTGATTGGAGCTTATGCCATGGGAGCTGACGAAGGAATTGGTTATGTTCGGGCTGAATACCCATTAGCCGTAAAACGATTAAAAATAGCTATTGAACAAGCCACAGAGTATGGTTTGCTGGGTGACAATATATTAGAATCCGATTTTAATTTCAAATTTGATTTTGTAGAGGGTGCAGGCGCTTTTGTCTGCGGGGAAGAAACGGCATTGATTGCTTCCATCGAGGGGAAAGCCGGTCGCCCCATGCCACGTCCACCATATCCTGCCGGACGAGGATTGTATGGCAAACCCACCAATATCAACAATGTGGAAACCTGGTGCAATATTCCTGTTATTATCAGCAAAGGCAGCAAATGGTTTACCGAAACCGGAACGGAAAAAAGCTCTGGAACAAAAGTATTTTCATTGGTGGGAAAAGTAAAAAATACAGGTTTAGTAGAACTTCCACTTGGTTCAACATTGGAACAACTAGTTTTTAGCATTGGCGAAGGAACCGGAACAAATAAAAAGGTTAAAGCCGTTCAAACCGGCGGGCCTTCGGGTGGTTGCATTCCGTTAGAACATTTTTCCACTCCGGTTGATTATGAATCACTCGGCGCACTTGGTGCCATTATGGGCTCTGGAGGTATGGTAGTCATGGATCAGGACAATTGCATGGTGGATATTGCCCGATACTTTTTAGAATTCAACTCGGCAGAGTCCTGCGGAAAATGTACGCCATGTCGCGAAGGTCTGGCACAAGCATTGGCCATTCTCACCAAAATAACGAAAGGGCAAGGAACATACGAAGATATTGAAACGCTTGAAATCCTCAGCCGAACCACTAAAGACACATCCATTTGCGGACTGGGACAAACAGCTTCGAATCCTATACTGACCACCTTGAAATACTTTCGCCACGAATACGAAGAACATATTCAGGAAAAACGCTGTCATGCAGGCGCTTGCGAATCGCTGTATATGGCGCTTTGTGAGAACAGTTGTCCATTGCACATGAATATTCCGGGCTACATAGAACTAATAAAAGAAGATCGCATTGAGGAAGCTTTTGAACTGACCTTGCGCGACAATCCTATTCCGGGAACAATTGGTCGAATCTGCCACTTTCACTGCCAAATGCGGTGTCGACGTGAACAACTCGACGAACCGGTTTCGCAGGGTGAAATTCACCGCTATCTGGCCGACACCATGTATAAACTTGGAAAGGAAAATGAAATTTACAATAAACTGATAAAAGAAAAACTACCTTCAACCGGCAAACAGATTGCAATTGTGGGTGCAGGTCCTGCCGGTCTGACAGCTGCTTATTATCTGGTTCGGCTCGGACATGCCGTTACCATATACGATGCACTTCCCGAAGCAGGCGGTGTGGTTCGGTTTGGTATTCCACAATATCGATTGCCGAAAGCTGTATTGCAAAAGGAAGTTCAGTTTATCAAAAAACTGGGCGTACAATTTTCATTTAACGAGAGATTAGGCGATAATTTGTCACTCGATTGTTTAAAACATGAATATGACGCAGTATATATAGCCATTGGTGCCTGGAAAGATATTGATTTGAACATTCCCGGCGAAAAAGCAAAAGGCGTTTTTGCCGGAACGGAAGTATTGAAAGAAATGGCGTTGGGCAAAACTCCGAAACTCGGCGAACGGGTGGTAATTATTGGTGCCGGAAATGTAGCTATCGATGCAGCCCGCAGTATCTGGCGGTTGGGCAAAGAAGTTACCGTAGTTTATCGTCGCGAAAAAGGCGATATGCCAGCCAATTTAGCTGAAATTTTCGAATCGGAAGCCGAAAAAATTAATTATCATTTCTTGGCTGCGCCCAATGAAATTCTGACTGACAAAAAGGGGAGAGTGACTGCTTTAAAGGTGGAAGTAATGAGTGGAGGAAGCATTGACTCTTCAGGCAGGAGAAGACCGGTTTCTACAGGAAAATTTCAGGAAATACCGTGTGACTCCATTATTCTGGCGGTTGGCGAACGTGTGGACTCTGGATTTTTAGTTGAAGCAGGTTTCGAAACCACGAAAGATGGCAGGTTAATCATTAATCCGTTTACTTTCCAGACTTCCAATCCGAAAATATATTCAGGTGGCGATGCTGTTACAGGTCCATCGACAGCCGCTGAAGCAATGGGAATGGCTAAAAAAGCTGCTGAATCAATTGATTGGGCATTGATGAAAGAAGAACGTTTCCACTTGTTATTCAGGCATTTTGAATATAAGAACATGGTGCCAATGAATCCGAAAGTCAGTCCGAAAAATAAATCTGAAAAATTATCTGTAAAAGAACGTATCTGTAATTTCCAGGAAGTGGAAGTAGGCTACACTGGCGAACAAGCACGAAATGAAGTGAACAGGTGTTTAAGATGTGATGTAAGATGCTGAAGCCCCCTAAATCCCCCGAAGGTGGACTTTAAGAGCTTTTCTTGATTAAAATTATAATTAAATTGGTATTAACTTTAAAATCGCTTTCCTAGGTTATTTCAAAAAGCACTAACCAAAGTCCCCCTTCGGGGATTTAGGGAGCTTGATTTAGGGGGCTTTTACCATTATGAAAATCACAATAAACAATCAGCCCCTTCAGGTAGAAGAAGGAAAAACCATTATGGAAGCTTGTCATGATGCAGGCATCAATGTTCCTTCGTTGTGTTACCTGAAAGATGTTTCGCATAATGCTTCATGCGGAGTATGTGTAGTGGAAGTGAGAGGTGCAAAATCGTTGTTGCGATCATGCATCACGCAAGTCACCGACGGCATGGAAATCAGCACTAACAATCAGCGGGTGATGGAAGCCCGGCGCATCAATGTAGAATTGCTGCTGGCCAACCACCCGACAGATTGTCTGATTTGCGACCGCAATCAAAATTGTGAACTGCAACAACTTACCTTCGATTTGGGCGTTCACAAAAATCGGTTTGTTCGTACCCGAAAGGAACATTACGCCAAAGACGAATCATCACTTTCGCTTGTTCGTGATGCTGAAAAATGTATTTTGTGCGGTCGTTGTGTGGCAGTTTGCAGCGAAATGCAGGGCGTAAATGCCATTGATTTTTCCGGTCGCGGTTTGAAAAGCAAGATCTCAACCTTTCTCGATTTGGGTTTAGGCGTTGTGGCCTGTACCAATTGCGGACAATGCGCATTGGTTTGTCCAACCGGAGCCATTACCGAGAAAAGTGCTATAACCGAAGTGTGGAAAGTACTTCATGATTCAGAAAAAGTAATATTGGTACAAACAGCACCTGCCGTTCGAGTGGGTATTGGCGAAGCTATGGGAATGGCAGATGGCAGCCTTGTTACGGGAAAAATGGTGGCCGGATTACGACGATTGGGATTTTCCAAGGTCTTTGACACCAATTTTACTGCCGACCTTACCATTATTGAAGAAGGAAATGAACTCATTAACCGAATTAAAACAGGTGGAACATTGCCTATGATTACTTCCTGCTCGCCGGGTTGGATTAAATTCATTGAGCATTTTTATCCAAAATCTTTAGCGCATTTATCGAGCTGTAAATCACCGCAACAAATGTTTGGTGCCATTGCCAAAACTTATTATGCAGAAAAAACTGGTATCGACCCGCGTAATATTGTCGTTGTTTCAGTGATGCCTTGTACAGCCAAGAAATACGAAGCAAAGCGTCCCGAAATGGACGGTGCTTTTGAATACTGGAAAGAGAAAATGAATCTTGACGACAAAGAACGATTCTTTGATGTAGATTATGTGTTGACAACCCGCGAACTGGCGCGTATGTTTAAGGAAAATGGCATTGATTTCAGCCGCTTGCCCGAAGAAAATTTTGATAGTCCATTGGGAGAATCAACTGGTGCTGCAGTTATATTTGGTGCAACAGGTGGTGTTATGGAAGCTGCATTGCGCACTGCTTACGAAGTCTTTACCGGTAAAACATTGACTAATATAAATTTTGAAGGAGTACGCGGATTTACTGGCATTAAGGAAGCTGAAGTTGATCTGGACGGTACAAAAATTAAAGTAGCAGTGGCTCACACATTGAAAAATGCCCGAATTCTGCTGGAACAAATTGAAAACGGAACTTCGCCTTACACCTTTATAGAAGTAATGACTTGTCCGGGCGGTTGTCTTGGTGGTGGTGGACAACCTATCCCAACAACAGCCGAGATACGGAAAAAAAGAGCCGAATCTATTTACTACGAAGATGTTCACAAGGTCATCCGCAAATCGCACGAAAACCCAGAGATTGTATCTATCTACAACGACTTCCTCAAAAAACCTTTAGGAGAAAAATCACATCATTTGCTCCATACACATTACCTGAAACGTGGAATTTGAAAGTTGATTTATACAAAGGAAGTTCAAAAAGGACTTCCTTATTTTTTGATATGTTTTAGTATATTTGCAAAATTGAAAATGAACAAAAGCTCAATTAAAGACCTTATATAGTCAAACATTTATTTTAATAATCATGGTACAAAATTGGATAGAATATCTTGAACCCCTTATGAAGCAATACGATAAGCGAAAACATCCGCTTGACTATAAAAGTCGCTATCAGTTATTGGTTATGGTAATTTTGTCTGCACAAGACTCCGACAGACATATAAATGAAATTGCTCCTGCTTTTTTTGAGGCTTATCCAACTATTAACAGTTTGGCCAAGGCTATGCCTGAAGATTTACAACGATATATTGGAAATGTCAGAAATTTTGGAAATAAAGCCGAATGGCTTGTAAAATTGTCGCAAACAGTGGGTGATGATGAAAAAATTCCCACTAATATGGCTGAATTAACCAAGCTTCCGGGCATTGGTAGAAAATCTGCAAACGTGATTATCCGGGAATCAGGCAATCAGGCTGAAGGTGTTATCGTTGATTTGCACGTTGTTCGGGTGGCTCCACGAATTGGTATTGCTTCAGGGACGCAACCTGAGAAAATTGAAAAACAAATTATGGCAATTGTACCACAAAAAAACTGGAATGACATAGGGATGGCTATTTCGTTTCTGGGTAGGGAAATATGCAGACCGACTAACCCTAAATGCGAAGTCTGTGTTATGAATAAAGTTTGCTATTTTTATAACGGTACAACTTCCCATAATGAAGTTTCAGAATTGAAATTATTTTAGAAACAAGAATTCAACAAATCTATTTTTTTAATCACCTCTTTTAATCATTTCCCCGAAATTACTTGAAAATTAGATAAAATCGTTTAATCCAAACAATTTTGTCGACTCATTGGTCTTAAATATGACCAGATATTCATACATCTGCTTACTTTTTTTCAAAAGAGTTTTTTATTTATTACCAAAAAAAGACTAACTTTGCAACTCTAAAAAAACAAGCTTATTCAAAAAATAATTTTTAAATTTAATAATTCAATATGAGTAACACTAAAAGAGTCTACACTTTTGGCAACGGACAAGCCGAAGGTAAAGCAGACATGAAAAACTTGCTCGGTGGTAAAGGAGCAAATCTCGCAGAAATGAATTTGATTGGTGTGCCTGTTCCTCCGGGTTTCACCATTACTACTGATGTTTGTAACGAATATTATGGTATAGGTAAAGACGAAGTAGTAGAACTGTTGAAACCAGAAGTAGAAAAAGCAATTGCCGGCATTGAGGTTTTGATGAATTCAAAATTTGGTGATATTGAGAATCCACTCTTAATGTCTGTACGCTCTGGTGCTCGTGCGTCTATGCCTGGAATGATGGACACCATTTTGAACCTTGGTTTGAATGATGCTGTAGTTGAAGGTTTGGTTCGCAAAACCGGTAATGGTCGCTTTGCATGGGATTCATATCGTCGTTTTGTACAAATGTACGGTGACGTAGTGTTGGGTATGAAACCTGAAAATAAAAATGATATTGATCCTTTTGAAGAAATCATCGAACACATGAAAGAATCAAGAGGAGTGGAATTAGATACCCAATTGTCAGTTGACGATTTGAAAGAATTGGTTGCTAAATTTAAAGCTGCCGTAAAAAAACAAACAGGACATGACTTCCCAGAATCAGCATACGAGCAACTTTGGGGCGCTATTTGCTCCGTTTTTGATTCGTGGATGAACGACCGCGCCATCCTTTATCGCAAAATGGAAGGAATTCCTGCCGAATGGGGAACCGCTGTTACCGTTCAAGCCATGGTGTTTGGAAATATGGGTCTGACTTCTGCTACCGGAGTTTGTTTCAGTCGTGATGCTGCCACCGGTGAAGACCAGTTTATTGGTGAATATCTTATCAATGCTCAAGGTGAAGATGTGGTTGCCGGAATCCGCACACCACAACAAATTACCAAAGAAGGTTCACAACGTTGGTCTGTATTGGCAGGCGTTTCGGAAGCCGACCGTATTGCAAAATATCCTTCCATGGAAGAAGCAATGCCTCCAATTTACAAAGAACTGGATGCTATTCAAACAAAACTTGAAAACCACTACAAAGATATGCAGGATATGGAATTTACCGTACAAGAAGGTAAATTGTGGTTCCTGCAAACACGTAACGGAAAACGTACCGGTGCTGCTATGGTGAAAATAGCCATCGACATGTTCCATCAGGGAATGATTGATGAAAAATCAGCCATTTTACGCATCGATCCAAACCGTTTGGATGAATTACTTCACCCGATTTTTGATAAAAAAGCCATTAAAGAAGCAAAACTTATTGCAAAAGGATTGGCTGCTTCTCCCGGAGCTGCTTCAGGTCGTGTTGTTTTCAATGCTGACGATGCTGCCGAGTGGGCTGCAAGTGGAGAACGAGTTATTATGGTTCGTGTTGAAACTTCACC
>JBBQMQ010000068.1:0-12326 GCA_038329115.1 Bacteroidales bacterium | reverse complement strand
TACCACAATTTTACCATTCGATTGTAAAGCTATGGCATATATTTCATTGTCAGTTCCGTCGCCACCTGTTACATTATCAGTCATAACTATTCCTTGGTCGCCAAATGTATTATCCAAAGTACCATCTGTGTTGTGTCGGGCAAGCGCAAATACCCATTTACCACTTGATTTTTCTGCAACTCCGGCTACTATGATTTTCCCATCAATCTGTATTGCCAAAGCATTAGCATAACTATCTGACCCGATTAATGTACGAATTGTACCACCATTAGAACCAAAAGTGTTATCCAAAGTACCATTTACATTAAAACGGCCAAGGACAAATGTATTTTTTCCTGAAATACTATTTTTACTATAACCTGCTATTACAATCTTACCATCCGATTGAATTTTAGTTGCTGAAGAATAACCTTGTACTCCTGAAGTAAAGTCATTAACTATTGCAGTAGTAACTGTGCCATTTGTGCCGAAGGAAGGGTCGAGAATTGGTTTTTGTGCAAACAATAATGATGTAAAGCTACATAACAGCATTATTGTGAGGAGTTTTCCGAATTTTAATTTTGTTCGGCAATTTGTTCCAAAATTTCTTTCTAAATTGGATAGAATACTAAGTTTCATAATGTTTATTGTTTTTGCGTAGTTTGCTAAATTTATATATAGCTTGCAAAATTACGATGAAACTCGGGAGGACTATGAAAAAAGGGGGTTGGTGTTGTACTGATTTTGAAATATAGTACAAACTTTCGAAGAAAAGGAACTTTATTTTATAAATTGTGCAGCGAAGGCACTTGGAGTTATTTCTTCGAGTTTCTTAAAGGCAGTAAAAAATGCATTGCGTGACGAGAACCCTGAAAGTAGCCCAATGGCTTCGAGTGTAAGCTCTGAAGTTTTGCCTTCGGATATAATCTTTTTGGCATGATTCACCCGCCATTCGTTGCGGTAATCGTTGAAAGCTTGTTTACGTTCTTCTCTAAAATAATAAGCCAAATGATGCGCCGGTATTTTTACCAATTTGGCAAAATAGGCCATATTACAATCGGGCTGTAGATAGGGTTGAAGATCTGACATACATATTTCAACTTTATGTTGAATAACAAGCAGGTAATCCTGTTCTAATTCAGTCATTTGCTTTTTGTTTTCTATTTGAGATGTTGCAATTTCTTCAGAAATATTTGATTGAACAACAATCGGAATGCGGGGCATACCATACAAAATTTCAGGGAAAAAGAATGGAGAAAACAACAAACCGGTTAGTCCAATACCCGAAAGTATTTGTAATACATCGGTGATATAAAAAACAATTACATTATGGGCTGCATTGGATTCGAAAATTTGGATTGAATGGCTAACAATTAAAATTGCAAGAAAAGAGAATAAAACAACAAGCCATTTGAGAACAAAAAGTTGATGTGAAAATATTCTTGATTCTTTACTGGATGTATAAAACCTGATTAAAAGCAGTATTGACCACAACAAATACCCAAGTGCAAGAGCGGGACGACTCAGAAAAATAGCAAGTCCGGAAACTAATCCATTAAATTGGTCAAAATTTAACGGCACTAAATTCGTGCCATTCTCTACAATCTTTCTTGCAAAATCCATTTTATCAGACCATGATGAAAGCAAATGTGGTAATGTGAAAATAAAGAAAATAATTGCGGGTACGAAATGCCAAAAATCACTTTTCTTCAAACGAGAATCGTCGGTGAGTATGCTTCGCGTGTAAAAGTATAATGCAGGACCAATGAGATAGGTTAGAAAACCAATATTTAAAAAGAAAATACTGACAAGTATTTCCGATTTTGAATACAGCGTTACATACTGAAGGAAGCAATATGTGCTAATCGCAAAAAAGAACAATACCAAATAGATAGTAGATGGATTCTTTCGAGCATTAAAAAAAAGCAATAGAGCTGAAAGTAGAATTCCTATTATGGATAGTAATGCAAGCATCATTATGGATTTATTATATCTATTTCTAACTCATTTCCAACATTCTCAAAATAGGTTTCACTGCTTTCAATCTTATTTCTTCATCAATTAAAATTTCCGGTGTTTCATTTAACAGGCATTTATAAAGCTTTTCAAGCGTGTTTAAACGCATAAAATTACATTCGTTGCACGCACAAGTGCTGTCGTGTGGCGGAACGGGAATAAATTCTTTGGTTGGGTTTTTCTTTTGCATTTCGTGAAGAATGCCACTTTCTGTGGCCACTAAAAACGAAGTTTTCTCGGAACTGGTGGCATAATTTAGCAACGCTTGAGTTGAACCAATAAAATCGGCCATCAACAACACCGTTTTCTTACATTCGGGGTGCGCCAAAATGAGCGATCCGGGATGTTCCGATTTTAATTTCACCAACTTTTCAACAGAGAATTGTTCGTGTACATGGCATGCTCCGTCCCATAGTAACATACTGCGACCGGTCACACTGTTGATATAATTTCCAAGATTTCTATCCGGTCCAAAAATGATTTTCGCATCTTTGGGAAATGAATCCACTATTTTTTTGGCATTGGTGGAAGTGACCACCACATCGGTAAGCGCTTTCACGGCCGCTGTGGTGTTCACGTACGAAATTACCGTATAATCTGGGTGCGCCTTGGTAAATGCTTCAAACTCGTCCGCAGGACAACTGTCGGCCAACGAGCAACCGGCATTGATATCGGGAACGAGGACTTTTTTGGTTGGAGATAGAATTTTGGCGGTTTCGCCCATAAAATGAACGCCACAGAGCACAATAATATCGGCGTTAGTTGCAGCTGCTTTTTGTGCCAGTGCTAAACTATCGCCAACCACATCGGCAATATCTTGTATATCGCCCATTTGGTAGTAATGTGCCATAATCACGGCATTCTTTTCTTTTTTCAGTCGGTTTATTTCCGATATAAGACCCCTAACCCCTAAAGGGGAGTTGGAGTTTGTTTTGTTTTCTATATTTGTTTTCATATTTTCTTTAAATAAACAATTGTGGTAACTAAATTCCCCTTTAGGGGTTAGGGGTAATTTTGACTTTGTCCAGTTTTCAAATTTATATTATCATATTATTCTTTTTAATTTTTTCAAAAAACTTTATGAAGATAATAATAGGGTGTTGATAAGGTTGATAAAATTATTGAGAAATTATTGTATAATTCGTTATTAAAAATGGTGTGTAATTTATAAACAAAGGAGAATAAATATTTCGTCTCAAAATAAGAAAATTACAAACTTTATCAACACACTGTTAGTAACTGCAAAGTTAGAAAGTTTTTGCAACTGACCTGCTCATAACTTGGGAAAACAGGTTAAAAAATTGCTATAAAAAACATACTAACTATTTTGGTGGTATCAAAACAATCGATAAGTGATATAGTTTTTCAATTTTCCAAATTAAATTTCAATATTTCTTTGAGGTACTTTTCAACAGTTATCAACAAGTTATTGCTGGGTTATAAATAGATTTGAAATAAGATATTTTATGTTAGGAATACATTTTTTTAAAATCAATTTAAACATTATCAACAAATTAATGTTTATAATTAAAATAGATATAAATTTATAATAAATACAATAATTGCTTAACAAATACATGCATGAAAAATCAAAACAAAATTTTAGTATCGCTTGCTTTGGCAATCGTAATTTCAACTTCTATGTTTGCAATATCTAAACCTATTCCGGGCGTTGGTATTGTAGTAAAACGCAACCCAGGTAGTGGATCTATCACCGTAAATACAGGTGCAGGAGGCACATTTTCATCGCAATTACCTGCAGGAGAATACCTCATATCATTGCCTGAGGAGCAGTTAAAAACCGCAGTTGCAGGTGCAATTAGTCGTAGTCAGCCTAGTAGTGATTATAAGTTTGATGGCACTGGAATTGAGTTATCGTTAGACAAAAGTGATATTCAGTTGAATGGAAAACCAAATGTTGGAGGTGCATTTAGTATATCCAAAGAGAGTAATCCAATTGCCATTACAGTACCAAAGGGTGGTGCTGTATTTTCGGGAACTTTAAATTGGGACGATGCGGTGATGAATAAAACCCCCGATAATACGAACAATCAAAACGCTAGAACCGAAGGAAAACTAAAAGGAAAACTTTCGACAACTGGGGATAAAGACATGCTTTCAAAAGAAACTCCAGACAATATGAACAATCAAAATGCTAGAACTGAAGGGAAAACCAAAGGGAAAATTGTAAAACCTGGAAACAATGGCATGATTTCAATTGGTGGTGGAACCAATACTGGTGGTACTTCCACAGGTTTATTGCGCTTTGATGCCAGTATTTATGTTCCTTTTTATTCCAATGAGTTTATGAGCGTTGGATTCAATGCTGGTGGTAATTACAATAGCTTTAACAACGTGTTTAAAGCTTTGCCAACAGTGTATAATATGGCAAATCAGGTGACAAATACTGCCGTTTTTGTTGGTGATGTAGCCGCAAAAAGTAGTGGATTTACGTTGCAAGTTGGCCCTCAGGCTAATTTTCACGTGGGAAATCACCTGATAATTTCACCTATTGTTGGATTTGGCTTAAGTAATATGTATCAACCCAGAGAATATAAAGCTGTTCAAACTACCGCTGTTGATATAAAAACCTATTCCTACGATTTATTGAAGGTAAAACAAACTCCTACCAGCGGCTTGTGTATGACCCCTAAAGTACGGTTGAATTACATGATTAGCCCCACGGTTGGATTTTGGACGGAAGGAAGTTATTTGATTTCGCCCAGCGTTTCTACTCAAATATCAACTTTTAAGCCCGAAGGCGCGGCTAATTCTAAAGGATATTACGAAGAGCGACAATTGGCACTCGGCACTTACACAACGCAAACACTAACTCAAAGTTACAATGCAGTGGGTGTAAATGCTGGAATAACCATTGTTTTTGGTGGTGGGAATTCGGAACGCAAAGGTTGGGATGGAACGGTAAAAGGTGGAAATATCCAGCAAAAAGGTATTACACAAAGTGGAATTAAGAGAACAGAAGAAACATCAGTTGAACGCAAAGGCTGGGATGGTTCGGTAAAAGGTATTGCAGAGCGAAAAGGAATAAACGAAAAAGGGCTTAAGAAAACAGAAAGTATAGCGGCTGATCCAAAAGGATGGGATGGCTCGGTAAAAGGTGGACTTGCTGGTGGCAGTGGTGGAGGAGCAGCTGCGGCATCATACGCTTCTACCGGCATGATTGTAAACGATGGAATAGATAATGATTGTGATGGAATTACCTCCACAAAAATTAATGATCAAATTATACTTATAAAAGGAATTGATGTAAATGGAATTCCATTTGAACATGCAATCAATACAAAAGGAACTGGTGGGACAATAGCAAGGACGACACAAAATTCTGATAATGGTAACACTTCAAAGCATGCGATAAATTCCAAAGGTTCAGGTGGAAATTTTGTCAAAACACAAAATCCTGAAAATAATGTAATTCCTGTTGATGGTGCAATTAATACAAAAGGAACGGGTGCTGTAAATGGAAGAATGAATAATGGAAGTCCATTATACGTCGGAAACACAAATGAAGGACAAAATCCGATGCAAGAATCTCAACGAAATATTCCACCAAGTTGCGGTTCTGTTACTCAAAAAATTACATATCCCGATGGAACGGTTGAAGAGAATACATTTGCTTGTCCGGCTGATGCTGCGAATTACAGACTACAAACCAATGGAAACAGTATGCCTAACCGGATTTCGATGAATGTGACAGTTCCCAAACAAACGCAAGGTGCAACCTTTGGAGAAAAAGTAAATCAAGGTTTACATGCCACTGGTGGTGCGTTGGGACAAGGAGCATCGTTGCTTGGTGGTGCGCTGCCAGGCGGATCGGTTATTAGTGCTGCTACTGTTGTTGAAAATGGCAATTCAGGAGAACAACCAAGTTCCATTTCAAATGTATTGAAAACAAAACACGATACAGCCAAAAATTCTGTTGGGAATATACGACGAGTAACTCAAACGCCAGATTCAATTGCAACAGATTCGACAACAAGCAGAAAAGGCTGGGACGGAACAGTAAAAGGAGGAAATAGAGGAATTGATAAAGCTGATATACGGAAAAACGCAGTTACACAACGTACAGGATCTAAGGAATTAATGGAGAAGATAGATAAACCAATAAAGAAAAATTGAAAATAATTAGCTAAATAAAAACGGCGAAGAAAGTAATTTCTTCGCCGTTGATATTAAATGTTTTAGAAATAAGTTACGCATACAGCATACCAACTATCTTTAATACTAAATTTGTAGGAAGCACTTTGAATAGAAAGCAGATAGCCTGATATTGAACACCAGGAACCACACGCGATTTCATGTTGTTGCTCATAATTTGTTTTACCATTTGACCTGCTACAACTTCAGCCGCCATACCGTTTTGCTCGTCTTTTTCCATGCGTTCAACCGAACGTTTCATGGTAGCAGAATATACAGAATCAGCCGATTGAGAATTTTCGGCATATTTTCGGGCAGCAGTAAAATCTGTTTTGGTATCGCCGGGTAGCACCGTGCAACATTGAATTCCGAAAGGCTTTAATTCGAGTGAAAGTGCTTGCATAAATACCAGCAATGCCGATTTTCCGGCAGAATAAAAAGCCTGAAATGGAATTGGAATAACGGCTGCCACCGACGAAGTGGTCATGATTTTGCCGTAACCTTGTTTTCTGAAAACAGGGATACAAGCTTGAATAATTTTTACAGCCCCGAAGAAATTGGTTTCCAATTGATATTTCACTTCTTCGGGCGAAGTGTCTTCAATAGAACCGGCAATTCCGTTACCGGCATTGCTTATTAATGCATCCAGGCGGTTGTTCTCTTTGAGAATCTGATCCAGAACGGCTTTAATTTCAGAATCAACATTCACATCCATTTTGACATGAATAATTTCACCTTCGCCCTTTTGAGCTTTTTGATTCACACCGCCGCGCCGTGAAGCTGCATAAACTTTTAATCCTTTGTTCATGAGCTGTTCAGCAGCCGACAAGCCTATGCCTGTACTGGCTCCTGTAATTAATATTACTTTTGTTTCCATCGTTTATGAAAATGTTTTAGAATGCAAAGATACAGATTTTTAATACATTTCTTATTTGTAAAATCAAATAAAATCCATGAAAGATTTCTTACTTTTGTAAAATTTCTTTTTTGATACGTGTAAAATGAAAGTTTTAGTTACCGGAGCTAATGGTTTGTTGGGACATCACGTGGTGATGGAACTATTAAAAAGAAACCACAATGTGAAAATTATTGTTCGCAGTACCCGGAATATTTTTTTCGATTTATCTGCAGTTGAAGTAATTGAAGGAAACTTTTCTGAATACAAAAGTTTAGAAAAAGCAGCACTGGGTTGCGATGCCATTATACATATTGCAGCAGTTACGGCTACCAATTTATTGCATTATGATGATTATGCCAGAATTAATGTGGAAGGTGTTGCACAGATTTTAAAAGTTGCCGGAGAATTAAAAATAAACAGAATGGTTTATGTAAGTTCTGCCAATACTATTGGTTTTGGAACCGAACAACAGCCTGCCGACGAACGTTTTACAATTGAATATCCATTTACTGATTCATTTTATGTGCAGAGCAAAGTGGCTTCCGAAAGGCTGGTTATTGAGGCCTCAAAACAAGAAAACAGGCACTTTGTTATTATCAATCCCACCTTTATGATTGGAGCTTATGACACAAAACCAAGTTCTGGAAAATTGTTGTTGATGGGTTATAAACGCAGACTAATGGCAGCACCAAAAGGAGGAAAAAATTTTGTGGCTGCCGGCAATGTGGCTTTAGCCGTTTGTAATGCTTTGTCCGAAGGGAGAAATGGCGAACGGTATCTGACTTCCGGCGTAAATTTATCGTTCAGGGAATATTATAAGCTTCAGAAGCAAACTGTAAACTACAGCCAGTATTTTCTGGATATACCTGATTTTTTGTTGATTCTGATTGGAAAAACCGGTGATTTGTTGCGGTTATTCGGAATTAAAAGCGAACTTTGTACAAGGAATCTCAGGCTATTGATGATTCGTGAATATTACAACAACCAAAAGGCAAAAGACGAAATCCATTTGCCCGATACTGATTTGAAAAAAGAGATTCGCGAAGCAATTGACTGGTTTATGAGGCTCCAAACCCCTGAAGGAGCTTAATCGAGTTCAAAACACTAAAATTATGAAGAATAAACAAATCAAAAGTAATTTATTTCCCTTTAAAGGGTTAGGAGTTCTTTTGTTTTTTTTATTCATTCTTGCTGATATTTCAGCAGCACCAAAACCAAAGAAAATCGGATCTATTCCATTCGAAATGGTAGGAACGTATGTTGTCATTAGAGGAAAAATAAACGATTCATCACCGTTAAATCTGATTCTTGATTCAGGGATTCGAAACACCATTATTACCGAATTATTACCCGGCGACAAAATAACGCTGAATTATTCGGATGTAAAAGATTTGATGGGGTTGGGTGGTGGTAATCGTTTGGAAGCTTATTCCAGCAATTTCAACACGTTGACTTTTGGAAAAATGAAATTACAGTCGAAAACCGTTTTTGTGCTCAAAGAAGATATTTTCAATCTGTCGAAACACACGGGAACAAAGATAAACGGGCTTATTGGTGTTGATTTTTTTCAGGATTGTATTATTGAAATCAATTATACAGAAAAACGCGTCAGTTTTTATGACAACCAATCTTTTGTTGAACCAAAAGGGTATTCAAAAATTCCACTGACAGTTGAAAGTCAAAAGATGTTCATGAATCTTTCGGTTTTGGAATCTGACAGCACTAAAAGACAAGTCAAAATGCTGATTGACACCGGTGCAGAATTGAATGCGTGGTTTCAGACTCATAAAAAGAATTCTGTTCATGCGCCGGCGGTTGGAGTTCGCGCAACTATCGGTCAGGGATTGAATGGTGAAATTGTAGGAAAAATCGGGCGTTTGCCTCAAATTTGCTTTGGTAATCAGTGCATTAAAAATGCAATAGTTTCTTTTCCCGATTCGGCCAGCATAGCAGAAATTGTAGAAAATTCCGATCGTGATGGCACTGTAGGAAGTCAGCTTTTGAGCAGGTTTAATCTGTTTATTGATTACCCGCAAAAGCAATTTTATTTCAAACCGAATGGAAATTTCAATAATTCATTCAGTTACAATATTGCAGGAATTGAAATAACTCAAATTTTGCCCTCTGTTCCACAAACGGAAGTGTGGAAAGTTTGGGAAAATTCACCGGCAGCTAAGGCGGGCGTTTTGGAAGGCGACCAGATTATTGAAGTGAATGGACAAAGAGCATTTCAATTAAACATAAACGATTTGAAAAAAATATTCGAAACACCTTCAAAATCACCTATGGATCTTATTGTTTTGCGAAAGGATAAAGAAGTTTCAGTACGGATTGACATGAAAAGTAAAATATAACGAATGAACAAATCAGGAACTTTTGTTTTATAGTTTATTGAAAAGTGCAAAATCCTGTTCTTTATTTGAAAAAACGGAAAAGATGAAATACAAAACAATTTTCACTAACAAATCACTAAAAATAAGCATATTATTGTTTATAATTTGCTTTCCATCGGTAGAGCAAAGTTCCGTTTTTTCGCAAATCTCAGTGAATAGTTATATTGAAGCAGGAAGTAATGTTGTTTCGCAGGGAGTTTATGGTAATTTTTCGGCAGAACTGATTGGCAGAACCGGAACTCTCTCAGCATCGACAGGTGCTTTACTTTCTTTTTCGAATGCTACAGATCAGATATTCTCGGCTTATTCGCTTCAGGTTGCAAACGATTTTAAATTTGGGAACCTTCCGGTGACACTAAATGCTTTATTTCTTTGGAAACCTATTTCCAACGAAATGAGAGAAACCAATTTTGGTATAATGGCGGAATACAGGGCTAAACATTTCGGGTATAAGCTCGGATTGAATACTCGAACTTACTCGTTCACGCAAGCGGCAATCAGCCGGTATAATTTTGCAGATTCTGTTCATACTTCGCTGTTGGAACCAATTAATGTGATGTACAGATTATCATATTTTACTCCAATCAGTACAAAACTGAATTTTGAAGGGAGTATTACCAATTACGACCGGTATTTTATTCAACAGGAAACAAATCCAATGATTCTGCTAAATCTGACCTATAACTTTAAACCCAACATGCAATTTTACAGCGAATTGGGTTATATGCAGGCTGGTTTGCTAAATATACATGTCAATTATTTTGGAACTTATTTACGTGGAGGAGTGGTATGGAAAATAGATTGAAAACGATTTTAAGCGCAGTTGTCTTAAGTTTTTTATTAACAGGATGCAACCCTGTGCTCGATTTCAGCGGATTTATTTATTCGCCGGAAAGGATTGATGAACGTTTTGCGCAATCGGATGCATGGAACAAATCACATCCTTTCAAAACATTGACAGTAAATTCCGATAATTATCAGATTCTGGTTGCCGCTGACAGTCATATTGGTGGCTTGGCTAACTTTGATAAACTTGTTGCAGAAGCAAAAAAACCCGAAAATTTAGCTTTTGTCATGGTTGGTGATATTGTATCCGGGCAAAAAGCCGATTACGATAAATTAAAAGCCGATCTGCCCGATTTTAATCAGGTTCCGTATTTTTTAATGGTTGGAAATCATGATGTTTATTTTGATGGTTGGATAGCATTTTATGCTTATTTCGGTTCTTCTACATTTTATTTTACGATTCAAACGCCTATGGCAAAAGACATTTACATTTGTTTGGATTCAGGAGGCGGAACGTTAGGTGGAAAGCAATTGGAGTGGTTGAAAAATGTATTGGAAACAGAACGTCCCAATTGCCGGAATTGCATCATTTTTTCGCACGTCAACTTTTTCCGCGATCATCATACAGGTTCTACCAATCCGCTCGAAACCGAATTGGAAGTATTATTACCTATGTTTGCAAAAAATCGGGTTAATATGGTGATTATGGGACATGATCATACACGAGTTGTTGATAAACTCGGATTGACAACTTATCTGACAATGGATGCTTTATTAGATGGACTTCCTTCAGCCAGTTTTGTGAAATTAAAAATAAAAGATGGAAAACCAGGGTACGAATTTCAAAGTATCGGTTTATTGAACTAAAACAGTGAATTTTATTTAATCAAATTCCTGGTAATAAGAATAAGTCCCCTTTTTCCTTTGGAGAAAGGGCCAGGGATAGAGGGTTATACTACAGCCAATAATTATTTTGTCAACCATTCTTTTTTAAATATGGCGACATAACTTTTATTATTGCTATTTGTAAATTCTCCTCCGGCATATAAAAAGCCATATTTATCAAAGCAAATTGTATTTATTGTATTATTTGCATTCAAAATACCATAATCGTTCCACCTATTAATTCCTTCATGATACTTGTCAATAAAATTATACATGGATGAGTTTTTAAATTTACCGCCAACATAAAGAGTATCAGCACTATCGAATGCGATTGAATTTGCATCACTTGAATCCTCGAAAGTATAAAACGAATGCCATTTATTGGTTGATTTAGTCCATTTTTGCAGATTATAGGCACTGTCTCCCTTAATAAAATATCCCCCAACAAATACATTGCCTTTTGAATCTGAGTTTATACAATTAATATCGCCAATATTACCAAAATTAGTAACATTCGTTCCACCCAATTCTTCCCAGCCAGTACCGGTCCATTTTGCAACAATTGCAGAATAAGAAACTAAATTAGACATAGTTGCAAGTAAATTTCCTGTTTTATCAATATGCAAATAACTTCTCATAGCAGATATTTTTCCACCAATGTTCGTCCAGTTATTTCCATTCCATTTGTATATATAACAACCCTGCTCTACTCCTGATATATAGGATACTCCACCTGCAACGTATAAATTACCCAGAGTATCTGTTACCATAGAAAAAATTCTACTATCAAACAATGGATTTGAATTAGTAAGATTCGACCAGGAATTATCAACATGATTCCATTTGATAATATAATATTTATTGTATTCGTTAATAAAGTTAGCATAAATATCGCCATTCTTATCAACTGAAATAGGAGTGCGAATCCATTTTGTAGTAAAAGATGGTTGAGGAAGTTTTGTCCAGGAATTGCCATTCCAAGCCGAAATATAACCGAAGTCGCCGCCAACATAAACATTTCCATTTTTGTCTGAAACAATTTGAGAAATCATACCATCGAATTCTGCGAGCTCTTTCCATCCTGATTTTGAAGAGTTTATTAAATTTGGATCACAACCCAAAAAACTTGAAACGAAAATAACCAGAACTAAAAATGTAATGATAAAATTAGCAGTTTTCATACCGTTTTCTTCAGAGTTTATAGTGCTGACGCT
>JBBQMQ010000067.1:0-12411 GCA_038329115.1 Bacteroidales bacterium | reverse complement strand
GGTTTGAATGGAAGCACTGTTTCCATTCGCACAAATGTTATTTGTAATCACCACATTCGGATTTATCAACGGAGTTACTTTTACTACAATCTGAAACGGTACGCCATCACAAGTTCCGTTTGTTGGAGTTACGGTGTAAGTTGCAGTTGCTTCGGTCGTAGTTGTATTCAACAACGTTTGGCTTATCTCTGTCTGGTAAATTGTCTGTTCGGAAGTTCCCGTAATAGAACCTGCCGGAATGATGTCAGGCATCGACCATGTATACGTTGTGCCTGCAGGGACTGAATTTCCATTCGCATTCAGTGGCATGACTGCGAATGTTCCACCACTGCAAATCGTCTGATTAAAATTAGAAATACTGGCAGCTACACGGGTTGTTACTTGTACAATATCCGACGTCAGCACCGAACATCCGCCACCGGCAGGAAAAGTGAGAACGCAATAATAATACGTTGTTCCCACTTTTGCTGTTGAAGGATTATAAACCGAATTATTTGCACCCGGAATGGCAAAACCCGCAGTATTTTTTACGGTGTAGCAATACCATTGATATGTTGGAGTTCCGGCACCATCCTGATAAGCAACCGACAAAGGTGTTGCCTGTGAAAACTGGCAAACTATGCTTGAAACCGGTTGAGAGGTGATGATTGGATTTATATTGACCGTAACCTGAGCTGTTTCGCTGGTTACATTGCAACCTGCACCATTCTGTTGGGTTATTTCGCAGTAATAATACAGAATTCCAACAGTAGAAGTCGGCGGAGTAAAGGTTTGTTTCATTGCACCGGAAATCAGCGTTCCGCTTGTTGAATTATTTAGTGTGTTACTGTACCACTGATACAAAAAAGTTCCAACACCACCTGTCGCTGAAACTGTCAAATCCTGGGGCATTGCATTCTGACATATTTCCTGTGTAGACATCGGTTGAATACTCACAACCGGATCGGGAACCACTATTATTTCTGCCACATCGCTAGTTACCGAACCGCAACCGGTTCCGGTCATAGTTACTTCTGCATAATAATAGTATTTCCCTGAAACGGCAAATGCTGACGGAAGATATGTTGAATTGGTTTCACCCGAAAGAGGTGTTCCTCCAATTGTTGAATTTACTGTATTTGAATACCATTGAATTACACCGGTTCCATAGCCACCGGAATATGCAATACTCAATGGAGAAGTTATGCTGCCACCTATGCAAATGGATTGAGTTGCTTTCGGTTGAGTAGAAAGTACCGGTAATGGATTAACAACAACAGTTGCTGTAGCGGAAGTCATTAGAGAACAACCAATTATCGGTAATGTAATTGTACAATAGTAATATGTAGTTCCAACAGTTGAAGTCGGCGGATTAAATGTTTGATTCGTTGCACCAACAATAGAGATTCCGGTAGTGGTATTATCAACATTATTGCTGTACCACTGGTAAGCCGGCGTTCCGCTTCCGTTTATATATGTTACTGACATCAGCGCTGCAATTCCATTCTGACAAATCGTACTCGATTCAGGTTGACCGGTGATGGAAGGTCCCGGTTGAACGATAACTTCAGATGTTTGAGAAATTACATTACACCCCGGACCGTTTAATTGTGTCAATTCACAATAATAATAAGTAGTTCCGATAGCTGCAGAGGATGGAGTGTAAGTCTGGGTAATCGCACCAACAATAGGAATTCCACCCGTGGTATTATTCGCTGCATTACTATACCATTGAAATACAAACGTACCAACGCCACCGGTTGCTTTCACTGTCAAATCCACAGGCATTGCATCCCTGCAAACCACCTGCGAAACAAGCGGTTGTTCGCTCACAATAGGATCAGGAACTACATCAATTGCAGCCACATTACTTGCCATAGAGCCACAACCGGTTCCTGACATTGAAATTTCAACATAAAAGTAATATTTACCTGTTGACGTAAATGCCGTTGGCATATAACTCGCATTAGTAGCACCAACAACAACTATTCCTCCGGTATTGGCATTTATATTGTTCAAAAACCATTGATAAGTGGCAGTTCCGAGACCACCTTGAAAAGCCACACTCAACGGGGTAGTAATCGCACCACCTTCACAAACAGACTGATATGCTTTTGGCTGAATACTGATTGTTGGAAGTTGATTGACAGTAACAATAGCCATATCAGATATTAGATCAGAACAACCTCCATCAGGATAAGAAATTGTACAATAATAATATGTATCGCCAATTGTGGTTGTGATTGGCGTATAGGTTGCAAATGTTGCCCCTACAATTTTTGTTCCTGAAAAAGTATTGGTTGTATTATTATACCACTGATATAAAGGCATACCGGTACCAAATTTACATGAAACAGCCATAATATTGGGAATTCCGTTTTGACAAACCGTACTCGAAAGCGGTTGAGTTACAACGACAGGAGTTGGATAAACTGTTATCGTAAATTTCTCTGGCAAGCCCACACATCCTTTGTCTGTTGGCGTAACCGTAATACTGGCAACGACCGGAATAGTATCATTATTTACAGCTATAAAAGGAGATAAATTTCCATTTCCGGCTGCAGGTAAGCCGATTGAAGGATTGTCGTTGCTCCATGAATAGGTAGAACTTGCTATATTTCCCGAAAATATTTCTCCATTTGTCAGAAAACCATTACAAACAGTTTGATTCAACAGTTGGTTAACTTTAGGAGTTGGATTAACTTTAATGGTAAACGACAGCGGTATTCCGGAGCAACCATTTGTTGTGGGAATAACGGTTACAGTCGCAATCATTGGACTATTTCCTGAATTCTGTGCCGTAAAAACAGGAAGACTGTCGTTTCCACTTGCCAAAAGGCCAATAGAAGGTGTGTCATTTGTCCACGAATAAGTGGTTCCTGATAAATTTGTTCCAAAACCTATTTTACTTGATTTCTCATTATTACACAATGTAACATTTCCAACAGGTGAAAGCACCGGCAATGGATTTACAGTAACCGTGTAATCAGAGCTTGGTCCGGTACAAACAGTGCCATTATTGGTGGTTGATGTTGCACTATAAGTTACAACAAGTGGATTTGATGTGGTATTTATTAATGTTTGAGCCGGTATCGTATTTGTTCCTGAAAGTGCTGCACCGGAAATTCCTGCAGGTACATTTGCAACCCAATTGTACGATAAATTACCTGCCGTCGAACTCAACAATGTAACCGGCAAAGTGGCATTGCCCGAACAAATCAGTTGATTTGGCTTCGAAAATAAAACATTCGGTTTCGGGTTGACAGTTACTTCTACATTAAATGAATTAGCCGTACAATTTCCCAGAATCAATGTAACCGTATAGGTTGCAGTTGCCACCTGATCGGTAGAATTAATCAATGTTTGTGAAACGGATGCTTCCGGTGTAGGCTGTGCAGTTGCTCCGGTTATTGCGCCAATTGGTGAAATTACCGGCAAAGTCCACGTGTACATTGTTCCGGGTGGAACGATATTTCCATTTCCGTTTGAAGGGATAAATGAAAAGGCATCACCGCTGCATATTGTATCTTTTTGTAGAGTTGTAACCGTAGGAATCGGATTAACGGTTATCGAGTAGCTCGCTGTTCCTTTACAACTGATTCCCGTATTCGAATCTGCAGTGACCAGATAAGTTACAACAATCGGAACAAACGTCGAGTTAGTCAATGTCTGAACAGGAATCTGATTCGTTCCGGAAGCAGTTATTCCGGTAATTCCGGCAGGTACAACGGCTGTCCAGCTTAACGTTGTTCCGGCAATATTACTTGTCAGATTAACTACAGAAGTTTGTGAACCCGAACAAATAATTTGATTGCCAATCGAAAAATTAATTGCCGGAGCCGGATTAACAGTTATGGTAAATGATTTTGAACTTCCTGTACAGCCATTTGCCGTAGGAGTTGCCGTAATAGTTGAAACTACAGGTATGGTTCCGTTATTTACACCTGTAAATTGAGAAATATCTCCCGATCCGCTTGCAGCCAAACCAATTGAAGGATTGTCATTTGTCCAATCATAAACCGTTCCGGTCACATTTCCTGAAAAAAATACTGTCGACGATTTTGTTCCGTTACAAATAACCTGACTCGCCGGTTGATTGATAGCCGGAGTCGGGTTTACAGTAATGGTAAATATTCTCGAAGTCCCCGAACATCCATTTGCGGATGGAATTATAGTTATAGTGGCAATAAAAGGTGTATTTCCGTTATTTACGGCTGTAAAAGCAGGAAGATTACCGGCAGCTCCTGCGCCCAACCCGATAGAAGGTGTATCATTTGTCCACGCAAATGTTGTTCCGGCTACCGGACTACTAAAAGCAATGCCACCAAATGCCTCGTTATTGCAAAGAGTTTTATTGATAACATTATTTACAGTAGTATTGGGATAAACAGTAATTGTGAAACTGGTTGGATTTCCCGTACAACCTGTCGCCGTAATTTTCGGAGTAACAGTTATAGTTGCTGTTTGGATATTCGTCGTTGTATTTTTTGTTGTAAACGAAGTTATATTTCCCGCTCCCGAAGCTGCAAGTCCGATACTTGTATTGGTATTCGACCAATTATAGGTTGTTCCGGCTATTGTTCCTGTGAAAGTTACAACATCCGAAGCATCACCTTTACACTTCGTCTGATTTGCCACTGCATTAACTGTTGGCACCGGATTAAGAGTAAATGATTTACTGTTTGAAGTCGTACCACATTCGTTGGTAACAGACAATGAAACTGTATGCAATCCGTTTGAATTATATGTAACCGTTCCCGGAACAGCTGCATTCGATGTTGCCGGAGTTCCACCGGGGAAACTCCATGCATAGGTCATTGGAGTGACAGATCCGCCACTATTGACTACTGCAGTGGGACTTACCGATGCAGGACCACACACATCCGGCAATAAATTGATAGAAACCACAGGTGGGCTCTTCACCGTTATGTTTTTTGATAAATTATAAGTTCCACATGTATTGGTAACCGATAATTTCAATGTGTAAATTCCGGGATTCGTAAACTTAAACGATGGATTTATGGAAGTTAAGTCAGTTCCATTCATCAGACTATATGATGAAGTAGTTCCCCACGAACCCGCCGAATAGGTTACAGTCCACTGATAAGTTGTGGGAGTTGTAGCTGAAACCGTGTTGGAAGTATTGGTAACAGTAGTTGAAAAAGGAGCACAACCATCAAATTTATTAAAATCGACAGAGAAAGACAAAACCGGACTTGCTTCTACCTTTACGGTTTTAACGATGGTATCTGAACCGCACCGGTTGCCCGAAAGCATGGTAATGGTATAGGTTCCCGGCACTGTAAATCTCGGACATATTTCATTCGTCCCTGGAGTCCATGATTTATAAAAAGCAGAACCATTATCATTTCCAAGCGTACCGCTTGTCAATGTGAAAGTAGACGGCGAAATTCGCCAGACAACAGTCGGACTTACATTACAACCTCCGGCAACAATTTCAGCAGCACCAATTGACGTATTCTGAATACAGAATGGCGTAGCAACACAGTAAGCTGGCTGAGGAGGAACCATAAAATCAGCGACAGGCGGAGTGGAAACATAAATTGGAACAATTAACGATTGAGATTGTCCACAGGCATTTTGGGCAATTATAAAGGCTGAAAATGCATTGGAATAACCATTGCTGTTTGTTCCGCACGATGCTTTCAGAAACGTATGTGAAATGGATGCCGGCAACGGGTTGGAATCGTCATAATTCTGTATTGGTGAGCCATCGTTAAATGTAATACTATAAGTTGTTCCGGGAGGATTCAGGGCAGTGCCGAGTATAGGTATTGTCAGTTTATCTGAAATACAAATATCGGTGTTGCCCGGATTTTGCAACGTTATGGCTGGATTTGAACTGACAAATACTTTATACGTTTTGGTTACAGCACAACCTGAGGCATTTACAACTGTAAAGTTCAAATTCCAAACGCCCTGACCGTAAACATGTTTAGTGGTTGCAAATGAAGCCGCTGTAAAATTGGAAGAAGCATCGCCCCAGCTTATTGTGTAGCTCGTATTGGTGGCAATGGTAGACGAAGCATTGGTAACAGTTATTTCCAGATTAGAATTGCTGCAGGTTTTAAACACTGTACTTCCATTCAAAACATCCTGAGTAAAACTGGATGTAAGTGTGGCATCGGGCAAAGCATTTACTGTTATAGTGGCTAATCCTGCCTGTGCTACCGCCGGAGTGGAAACATCCGAAACACTGACCAATGAATAAACAAAACTTCCGGTTGCCGAGGTTGATGCAGCAACCGTTACGCTATTTCCTGAAACGGTAGTGCAGGTTAATCCTGAGCCGCCATTTATTTTATATGTAAATGTATAAGCTGCTGTACCGCCTGCTCCGGTAAAAGTAACAACGGGATTCGAATTGTTTTGGCAGACTGAAACCGTACCACTTATTGAAGCACTGATAGCCGCATCAATTCTGGAAAAACTTGATAAAAATAGAAAAAGAAATAAGAGCCTGTATAATTGATTCATTGGCTATTTCTGTGATTTCTGTCAGAATTTTTACTACAAAACAGAATTTGCAACAAATTACTGGTACGATTACAAATTTGCTATTTTAATAAATATGGGCTAAAGTATAAATTAAATCAAATCATTCTCAATTTATTATTATAATAATTCTTTAAAACAAGAAGAATTACGTTAATCGTATCTTAAAACTATTTTAGAAGTTTGTTTTGATTAAATTTTAGGCGGGCAAAGGAAGGAAGGAGCGGTGTAAAGAATTCATTTGTCAGAGTTTTTATGACATAAAAATTCCAGTTGTTGAAGTTGAAAAATGTTTAAAAACAAAAACCGGCAACAAAAAAGGAGAAAGACTCATAATTCATTTTAAGAACGCAAATAAACCAAATTTACACAAATTTCAAGAGTAGTATAAATTCAAATTGGCTTTAGCCAAAAGGCATTTAAATTTTGGATAAAGCTTTGTTATTGATTTAATTTAATCCGTCCCATTCTTTGTAGAACTCATCCAGAAAAGTTTCCATAAACCGATGCCTTTCCCTGCCCATTTGCTGTCCGGTGCGGGTATTCATTCTGTCATTCAGCAAAAGAAGTTTTTCGTAAAAATGATTCAGCGTGGGAGCCGTACTTTGTTTATATTCTTCTTTGGTCATACTCAAATTCGGCACAATTTCAGGATTGTATATTTCTCTATTTTTGAATCCACCATAATTAAACGTTCGGGCAATGCCAATAGCTCCCATTGCATCCAACCGGTCGGCATCCTGCACAATATCCAACTCCAACGATTTAAATTGTTGAGTTTCATTTCCACCTTTAAATGAAATATGACTGATAATATTTTCAACATGCGTTATAACCGACTCATCCACGCCCAGTGAATTCAGAAACTCACGGGCTTTTCGTGGACCGGTTTCTTCATTGCCATCATTAAATTTCGAATCGGCAATATCATGCAGCAAAGCACCAAGTTCTACCACAAAAAGAGTTGAGTTTTCACTGGCAGCAATATGTTTTGCCAATTTCCACACCCGGTAAATATGCCACCAATCGTGACCACCTTCAGCATCGGCAAGTGTTTGCTTTACAAATTCAATAGTTTTCTGAATGATTAATTCCTGATTCACTTTCTTATTTTATTGTTGAAAATTAAGAATATAATGCTAGTTGATTATAATTACCAATATCAGGAAGCTCTATTAACGTTCTATTGCTTCTTCAATACAAAAGCCGTTCGTGCCGGGATATACAGTTTCAACCATTCTTTTCCAACCACATCTTTAGCATTTGGAATTGTTGTATGAATTATACTTTCGTCAATCAGATTGAAACCGCCATAAATGGATTCATCCGTATTCAATACCGTCTTATAACTGCCTTTATCCGCCAGTATGCCGTAATCGATAAATGATTTGGTTCCATTAAAATTGAACACAAAAACCAAATCGCCACGCTGATATACCAAAACCTGATCATTATCTTTATCCCAAAGTTGCTGGATAGAAACATGATTAAATTCCGGAACTGAATTTATCAACTCAATCATGGCGCGGTCAAACTCGCCTAACGCATTGTAAAGATATTTTTCATTATCAACCAATTCCCATTGGCGGCGCGCGTATTTATGTGACCAGCCGTTGCCTTCGCGCGGAAAATCAATCCATTCGGGATGTCCGAATTCATTTCCCATAAAGTTCAGATAACCGCCATTAATGGTTGAAGCCGTTATCAAACGAATCATTTTGTGAAGCGCAATTCCACGGTCAACCATGATTGTATTATCGCCACGCTGCATGTGCCAGTACATTTCGGCATCAATCAATCGGAAAATAATTGTTTTATCACCAACAAGTGCCTGATCGTGGCTTTCGGCATAACTGATTGTTTTTTCATCCGACCGACGATTGGTAAGTTCCCAGAAAATACGTCCGACTTTCCAGTCTTCGTCTTTTACTTCTTTAATCATTTTAATCCAGAAATCCGGAATTCCCATGGCCATTCTGTAATCGAAACCAATGCCACCGTCTTCCACTTTCGTTGCCAGACCCGGCATTCCGCTCACCTCTTCCGCCACAGTTATTGCATTCGGATTTACTTCGTGAATCAATTTATTAGCCAATGTAAGATAACAAATAGCGTCACCATCCTGATTCATGTTGTAATACGAATCATACCCGTTAAAATCCTCACCCAGTCCGTGACTCCGGTACAACATGGAAGTCACTCCATCAAACCGATAACCATCAAATTTATATTCTTCGAGCCAGAATTTACAATTGGAAAGTAAAAAATGTAACACGGATGGTTTGGCATAATCAAAACAAAGTGAATCCCAGGCCGGATGCTCACGGCGTGAACCACCATGAAAATACTGGTACGGCGTTCCGTCAAATCGTCCCAAACCTTCCACTTCGTTGCGAACAGCATGAGAATGTACAATATCCATAATTACCGAAATCCCCAAACCATGCGCATCATCAATTAAATGTTTCAACTCTTCGGGAGTTCCAAATCGGGATGAAGCAGCAAAAAAACTGGAAACATGATAGCCAAACGAACCATAATACGGATGTTCCTGAATGGCCATAATCTGAATGCAATTATAACCGGCTCGGGCAATTCGTGGTAAAATCGAAACACGGAATTCTTCGTATGTCGATACTTTTTCTTCCGAACTCGACATCCCGATATGACATTCATAAATTAGAAGCGGTTCTGTTTTCGGTTTGAAATTTGTATTTTTAAAAGTATACGGCTGAAAAGGATTCCAAACCTGCGCACTGAAAATTTTAGTTACATCGTCCTGAACCACTCTTCTTGCCCACGCCGGAATACGTTCTCCGCCTCCACCGTCCCATTCAACCAGCAATTTATACAATTGCGAATGCGCCATGGCATAATCCGGCAAACGAATTTCCCAGACTCCATTTTGCATTTTCTTAAGCTGATAATCAGGATGCCGTTGCCAGTTATTAAAATCACCAATCAAAAATATTGCATTTGCATTTGGCGCCCATTCTCTGAAAATCCAACCATCCGACAACCGGTGGAGTCCAAAATACAAATAACCGGTAGCAAAACCCGACAGATTCGCATTATCTCCCACCAGTTTCTTTTCTATACTTTCAAAATAATCATAACGTCCTGTAATTGCATCTGCATAAGGTGCAAGCCACGGATCGGAATTTAAAATTTTAAGATCTTTCATATATTTATGTATACAACTTCAATAATGCCTCCTGTTTGTAAGAAAAATAAAATGTTCAGTTATTCCTTATCCTAAATTACACCAAAACCTTGACAATAACTTTTTTATGTTGTCCGGCTGCAATTCCGGGTTGATGTGCATCCTGCGGAAAAAAAATTGCAAATTCGTTAGGTTGAACGCATATAAAATTCGATGCTTTGTCCGCAAAAAAAGCTACATCTTTTGTCGAATTGTAGCTTTCGGTAGGTTCTAATAAATTATCAACAGCAATCCAACCCATAGTTTCAACTGCTGTTACCGGAACCTGAATATCAATATAACATTCATGAGTTTCCATTTTTGCATCATCGGCAGACTTCCCCACAACTTCAACCACGTTTACAAATAAGTCTGAACCTTCTAATTCAATTTTTCCAAATGGAAGCGCATTCAAATCGGTATTCAGCAAAAAATCAAAAGCTTTTTTAAATCGGGGATGGATTGATTCATACAATCCGGCATTCTTTAAAGTGTCTAAAATCATTTGTTATAAATTATATATACTTAATTATCAATGCAGTTATGAATTTATTTCATCAACAGTGAAATTCAAAAATTGGTTAAGCGGGTATGCACATTTCAGAATTTCAGCCACGTTTTGAACAAAATTCTCCGATTGCAAGTGAGAGTTATTAAACCTGAAATCAACCAGATAATGTTTCAGTTTGAGAAGTTCAGCATCCGGGAAATCCTTTGGAAAGCCGCTAGGCACATTCTTAAGCTTATCTTCTTCAAAAAATCCGTTGAAATATTGCGAAAATTCAGGATTGTTTCTTATTTCATTCAGTTCGTCAATGTTATCAAAAACACTTTGACGAAGTGCTTTCAGCACATTTGGTTCCGGCCCCCAAACTCCCGTTCCAACAAAACATCCATCCGGGTCGAGATGCAAATAATATCCGGCACGACGGCTTTTTCGGCCACCTGCTGAGGCTATATAAATTCCGAAATGAGTTTTGTATGGTGTTTTATCATTCGAAAAACGGGTGTCACGGTAAATCCTAAAGATGCAATCTTTTACTTCAACATGTTTAATTTCCTCGTCAAACTTCGAAATTTCAAGGATTAATTCTTTACACATTTTTTCAAAATCGGCACGAACTTCTTCGTACCATGCTTTATTTGCGGCAAACCATTCGCGGTTGTTGTTGATTTTCAATTCTTTCAAAAATTGAAGTATCTTTTCAATGTTCATAATGAATATGTTTAGCGTTTGACAAATATAAAACAAAATTCAGACAAAAAAGGATTTGATTGTATATTTTTTTAAACACGACTGAATTTTGTTGGAAATTGATTACTTTTGCAATCGAATAAAAAAAATGCAATAGCCTGCAAATGAATCTTTAAACATTTGACAACCGGCATATTACTGTACTAAAGATAAAGCAATTACGAAATGAAAAACCGTATTAATCAACTGTTGGAAGAAGTAAACCAACTGGCTGCCGCAAACCAGGAAGAACTGGAAGCACTTCGCATAAAATATTTAAGCAAAAAAGGTCAGGTTTCGGAACTTTTCAACGATTTCAGAAATGTTGCCAATGAAGAAAAACGCGAAGTTGGCCAACTATTGAACGAACTGAAGAATGTTGCTCAAAACAAAATAAACGAACTGAAAGAAGCTTTCGGTAACACAACCGATACTGACAACAAAACCGATTTAACTCGCAGTGCCGATCCAGTTAAACTCGGAACACGTCACCCGCTTTCGTTGGTTAAGCATGAAATTATTGACATTTTCTCACGCATTGGTTTTACCATTGCCGAAGGACCTGAAATTGAAGATGACTGGCATGTTTTTGGTGCATTGAATTTTCCGCCCGAACATCCGGCACGCGATATGCAGGACACTTTTTTTATCGAACAAAATCCGGATGTTTTGCTTCGCACACACACTTCATCGGTTCAATCGCGCGTGATGGCAACCCAGAAACCACCGATTCGTATGTTGTTCCCCGGCCGCGTTTACCGCAACGAAGCCATTTCGTATCGCGCACATTGTTTCTTCCATCAGGTGGAAGGATTGTATATCGATAAAGATGTGTCATTTGCCGATTTGAAACAGGCTTTGATGTATTTTGCTAAAGAAATGTTTGGCGAAAACACGCAAATTCGTTTACGTCCTTCGTATTTCCCGTTTACCGAACCAAGTGCCGAAATGGATATTTCGTGTAATATTTGTGGCGGAAAAGGTTGTCCGTTCTGTAAACATACCGGTTGGGTTGAAATTCTCGGTTGTGGAATGGTTGACCCGAACGTGTTGGAAAATTGTGGAATTGATTCCAAAGTTTATTCGGGATATGCTTTTGGAATGGGAGTTGAACGTATTGCCAACCTGAAATATCAGGTAAAAGACTTGCGCTTGTTCTCCGAAAATGATGTCCGTTTTCTCGAACAATTTGAATCGGCATATTAAACACAAAATCAAAGATAAATAAAAAATGACCGGTAAAAATCGAATTGATTTTTACCGGTCATTTTTTTTAAGTAACTGAGATTTATTAATGATATATTCGTAAATTGTTTTAACTTCTTTCTTTATTTATTTTGACCCCCAAACCCCCAAATCTACTCTTTATACACATCTTTTAGAGCATCTAAAGCGAGTTCGAAAGCATCATATTTGATATAGAAAATATCCATTCCATTTTTTATTGTAATATATCCAGGAGCACCTTGACTATTGTATC